>CAJYHD010000654.1 GCA_913773715.1 uncultured Sphingobium sp. | reverse complement strand
GCCGCCAACGCGCTGGCTTTCACGGTCTATTACATCTCGCCGCAATCGCAGGCAGCGCATCATCAGACCTTCGAATTGCTGCGGACACCGGAAGGCCTGTGGATGGTGAAAACGATCGGCATGGTTTGGGGCTAATCGCCATCCGGTACGCCTATTTGCCTAACACTCATCGGCAAAACTGGTGGGAGCACGAACCTGCTGCGCGGGAGGTCCGTGCTCCCACCAATCGCGGACATTCCGTGATCGCCATCGAACTACCGCTCACACTGGAAGCGGATATTCGCCGCGCCTCATGACTTGCAGACTAGTCAGGGGCCAACCTTTTGCCGGCCGTAGGCTCTACACGGGGTCATACAGCACCCCCACGACGCGACGGGCGGAAATCATCAGAGGAACGTCACCGATATCGCTTACAGCTTCAGTGGCAACGACCATCGAGGAACCTAGGCCGCCAATAGTCTCGAACTGCCGCAGATGGCCAAGCGCACCAGGCAGTCTGCCCCCCACGCGCTTGAAGATGCTGGCGCCGTCCGCAAGTGTCACGGCCGCCAGCTTGCCCTCCCAGCCGTCGAGCTGAGCCGGCGTAAGTTCGGCGCCACCGAGAATGATCTGACCAGGTAGCGCCAGTGGGATCGCGCTATCCTCCTTCACGCGATACGCGATCTGTACGGTATCAAGTTCCGGCACGGTCTCGATGGGCGTCGCCTCGCCACCACCGGCGGGGGGCGGCATATCGGTGAACACCGCACCGACTATGCGATACAGACGCACCGCGCTATCGTCGTAGGTCATCGTGGCGCGGCTATACCGCGGGTCCGGCATCTGGGCCGAAAGCGAGATTCCGATCGCGTTAGGAGAGCGCGCAACCCGGCGCGCGAACGTCTGCTTTTTGTGGCGCGCGATCACTAGATTATGGTCACGGCCAGCATAGGGCTCGCACTCGACGATCGCGACCGAACCGGATGGAATGGCAAAGCCGAGGCTTTCCCCTCGCACGTAGTAGAGCGACTTCCCTTGAAACCATGTGCCGTCGAGAGTTTCGTCCAACACGTCCTGCGAACCGCCAGATGGCACCGAATCCATGAAAGCGGCGATATCGGGGCATATCGGAACGGCGAGGACCGGGGGGACGAGGGCACGCAACGCTACAACGTTCGCCCCGGTTTCAGACGCTTCGAGCGGCTCGCGCCATCGGTGAAGTCGGAACTGCTCATGTACTTTCTCAACATTCGTTCGCAGCCGAGCGAAGGTCTGCTTCAGGCGGTCGACGTCCATGTAGGTGATGGACACCTTGTCGTGGTGCGACTGGTTCAAGACACGACGGGCGTCGGCTCCCTCTGCGAAGGCTGGATCGTTAGAGAACTGCTTCACCAGCGGATGCTCGAACAGTTCGCCTGAGCCGCCGCCGACCATTCCGCGCAGGCGATCAACGAGCGGCATGAGTGTGACCGCTTTCGTCGTAGTGGTGTATGCAGGATGGGCGATGCTATCGAACAGATCGCCTAGGCGGGCCTCCAAGAAAACTCGAAGATCCGACGCATAGTCCTGCGCGGCAGCGTGGTCATCGGGCGAATTCAAGAACACGCCACGCTTACGATCGACCTCCTCCTGCGCCGGCGCGACAAACACCGTCGGGTGCACCGAGTTTACCGGATGGACAGACAGGTGCTCCGAGCCTTCGCGATGCTCGGCGACGAGGCAACGGGCAAACTGCCGGTCATGCGTAGTGATCAGCAACTGGGCCGTCGATGCCAGCCCGGACAACCCGCGGGCGAGCCGCTCGCGGTTGTCGTTATCGAGCAGCTCTTGAGGATCGTCGAGGACCAGCATCGTCAGGCCGCCGCGCTGCTGGAGGACATGCTCACGGAAGGCGAGGAAAAAGCCGAGCAGCGCACCACGAAGCGCAGAGGCGTTCGAGATGTGCTGGGCGGGGGCGTTCACACCGTCCCGGCCGACCTGCAACCCAAGCACGCCCTTGGCGTCCATGATCGTGCCGGTGAGATCAGGCGCGTATGAGGTGGCGTTCTGATACATCGTGCTACGCCAGTGATCGGACCGCGTCTGCAGATTTGAGCGCAGGCTGTCGACCTGAGCCTGCGCAAGCGCGCCGAGCGGGACCAGCGCCTCGAGCGCTGTAACGGCGCGCCCGCACCGCGCGATTCGATCGACCTTTCCGGACCGCTCAGCGCGGGCCGCCTCCAGCCGAGAGACGCAGATCCCAGCTTGGTTGAGCGGAGCCACGCTCTCGACGATAGATAGCAGAGTCTTCAACCTACGACCGATGGCGCGATCTGCGTTCGGCGAGCCGTCGTCGCCCCGCCTCACCGTCTGGATGAATGCACCAAGTTCCGCAGCATGGTCCTTGCGCCAGTTCGCAAACGCGATCGCGCGGTCGACGCGCTTCATCAGTACAAGCAGTTGATCTGCATGCCCAACGATGCTGGCCGGCAGCATGCGCGCTGCAGGCTCCTCGAACGGGGGAAGACCAGCTGCCGTCTCGTTGACGAGCCGATCACTGTCCTGTGCGAGCGCAGATAGCGTGCCACGAAATCCGTCGGTCGCGTAGAGCTCGGTGGTCATGCCGGCGATCAGCAGATCGGCGGGGAGTGGC
>CAJYHD010000653.1 GCA_913773715.1 uncultured Sphingobium sp. | reverse complement strand
CATTATGAAGCTCATCTCACCCAAGGTATCGTGCAAGTTTACGATCACGCGCAAAGCGCTTGGTTCGCCTACGACATCCAGGATTCCGACGCCGCGCAGAGCTATCATCGCGACTGATGAGCATGCGCACACCCTCTCCAACAGTCCACATCTGACCCTATTCAGATTGCAATCGAGCGGACCAAGATCATCGCAAACCGACGCCAGTTCAGAACCGATGCCATGTTTGACAAAGCTTTATGAGCGAGTTGACGCTGCCTTCATGACAAAGGCTCAAGTTTACTTCAGCGTGGCAACTGCCTCGATCTCGATCAAGAAATCCGGCATGGCGAGCGCCTGAACTCCGACGATGGTGTTCGAAGCTGGCGTTGCATCGCCGTAAAACGCGCCGAGCTCGGGTCCGATCACAGCGAGCATCGACGCGTCATAGTTTACGATAAAAGTGCGCAGGCGCAGCACCGCCTCCGGACCGACACCTTGTGACGCCAGCACGGCCTTGATGTTCGCTAGAGCCTGTCGCGTCTGCAGACCAATATCGCCGCCGCCGACGACGTTGTAATCCTTGTCCCAGGCGACCTGCCCCGAGAGGTGCAAGGTGCCAGTCGTCTCATCCAGCGTGGCATGCGAAAAGCCGTACTGGACGCTGGGATAGAGTTTCTCTGGATTGATGCGGGTGCTAGTCACGGCAGGCTCCGATGATGTAAATGTCAGTCGACGATTTCGAGCTGGTGGCCCCAGGGATCGAGAATATAGAGGTTCTTTTTGCCGGCCAGCGGTCCATCCGTGATGTCGATGGTGTCCATCGCGGTGCAACCGTGCGCGACGAGATAGCGCTTCGCCTTTTCAACATCGTCGACCTTGATGCCAAGATGATGGCCGCCGGCATCGCAATTGCGCGGAAGGGTCGTGCCACGGATCGCGGGCTTGTCGTACTGGACGAGCTGAAAGTTCAGATTGGCCGTCAGCTTGAGCATGATGAGGGTGAGGCACGCGCCCGGCACGTTGATATGGCTTTCCATCCAATCACGGCCATCGTCGCCCACCGGGATCTGGGCTGCGTCTAGCGGGCCCATGCGGAACAGTTCTGTCGCGCCGAACACATCCGTGTACCACTGCGCGACGGCACCGGCATCGAGCACCGTCCAGGACACGTGGTCGGCCTCGATAAAGACGGGTCGGTCTTGGGCGTCGATCATCTGCGGGGATCTCCGGCTGGAAAGGTCACAGCCTACGCAACCGCTATGCTTCGGCAATGGCGTCGGCCGAAGGAAGATGTTGCGCCCGCCGCAACGAAGGATTGGCAAGGCATCGGCCATCTGTGAGGCAGGCCAGGCGCGCTATTCCAGCAGTTCCCCCACAGATACCGCGCGCACTGGGAAGCGCGGGCGGAAACCGGTGATGTCGCCCTCTTCACAGCCGCGAGCGATCGCTATCCGGCGAATGATGGCATGCTCGCAAGTGCGGCCCTGACACAGCCCCATTCCCGCACGACAACGCAGCTTGATCGCGCTGGCCCCGAAGCAATGGCCTATCTCAGTCGCGTCGGCGATCGCCTGGTCGATCAGTCCCGCCGTAATGTCCTCGCATCGACACAACACGGTATCAGGTGACGTCTGCGGTAACCACGGCCTGGGATCGGCGATATTGCGCAGCAGATCGATGAAGCCCTGCATGGCTTTGCGGGCGGCACGTGGAGCGCGCATGGCGGTGGCGGCCCTGGTGCCTTCCAAGGCAAATGCGTCCTGGGCGATGGCAAGGCCAGCGATCGCACCTTCGGCCATGGCGGCATCGCTGCCTGCGACCCCGGTCGTTTCACCCGCGACATAGAGGCCTGGCACCGTCGAGCGCATGCCCTCGTCATGCACAGCCTCCCAGCCTCCAGCCGGGCCTGACCACCGAACCTGCGCCCCGGCCTGCCGCACCAGATCCGACTGCGCCAGAAAACCATAGCACATGGCCGCAAGGTCGCACGCGATGCCGTGCTCGCCCTGCGCATCCCGCACGACGAGCCGCTGAACCGCGTCGGTACCCTCGCACCTGAGCGCCCACGTGCCGTAACGGACCACAACACCCGCCCGGCGCAGCGAAGCCATTCCCGCAGCAGCAGCCAGCAACGGACCCGGCGTCCGTATCGCCTGCAGCATATGCCCAGAAGCCGTCCGAGCCATCTTGGTGAAAGGCTGTGCGAAACAGACCGCCGCCACCTTGCCACCAGCCTCGACGATCTGCTGTGCGAGCACAATCATCAAGGGGTGCGTGCCGAACAGAACGATCCGCTCGCCCGGTAAAACTTGCTGCGCCTTGATAAGCGTCTGCACAGCGCCCGCGCTCATGACGCCGGGCAAGGTCCATCCCGGAAGGGCAACCGGCATGTCATAGCAACCCGCTGCGATCAGGACGCGTCGCGCCTGGACCTGCTCGCCGGCGTCCTGGCCCGAGAGCGTCAGCAGGAAACCTTGCTCCGCCTCCGGATCGGGCGCAATTCCCAGCACCGAGCGTCCCCCCAGCCACTGCAGTCGTTCGTCACCGCTGACCCGCGCGAGCAGTGCCTTGCCGTGGCGATATGGTCTGCCGGCGAGCCAACCCGGCACCGAGAACCCGCTCGGCGGTTGGCGCAGGATCTGCCCGCCCGGCCGCTGTTGCTCGTCGATCACGCAGGTGGACAGGCCGGCGGCCAGCGTACGCTCGGCAGCGGCGAGGCCCGCCGGCCCGCCGCCGACGATGGCGACATCAATATCGCTCATGCCTGTGCCCCGGGAGCGTTCGTGCGAATGCGCATACCTTCCTCGATCGGGACGAGGCAGCTGCGCAAACGCCGCCAATCACGGCCGGCTTGCGCGATCCACACAGTGCACTCGCTGCATGTCCCCATGTTGCAGAACATGCCGCGTGGTCGCCCGGAACGATCGTCGCGAAAGCGCATCATGGCGCTCAGCACGGCCACCGCGACCATCTCGCCGGGATGAACCATAACGCTCGCGCCATCCAGTTCCACCGGCACCTGGGTCGGCCGGATCACGCCCTTCTCAATCCGCGTCATGGCAGCACCGCGAAGGCGTCGAGATGCGCGAAGCGGTGCGGCGTGAACATCTTCAATTCCTCAGGAACCGTGCCTTGCGCGATCTGGCTCGAGAGCAGTCTTGCGAGCACGGGACCAAGCGTGAACAGCGAGCCGCCCGCCGCCACGAACAGCCCCGGTGCCGCGGCGACCTCGCCGACGATGGGCAGTTGGTCTGCCGAGATACAGGTCATGCCCGTCCACGTGCGCAGCAATGCCCGTTGCGCCAGGGCGGGCATGACCCGCGCCGCCACTTCTAGGTTGGCGCGCAAGTTGGCCGGCTCGACGGACGAAGGACTGTCAAGATCAGGCGTACCGTCCGCCCGCCTCGCCAGCCGGGATGGCCAACCTCCGCCAATCAGCAGGTTGCCGTCCTCCGTCTGCTTCATCGACAACCGCCGGCCGACATGCTGGATCAGATAAGGCAGCATCGGTTGCGCGCGGTCAGTCACACTCATCATCAGCGGTGCCGGGTAAAGCGGCACGTTAAGGCCCAGCAGCCCAGCCAGGCGCGGCACCCAGTGCCCTGCCGCGAGCAGCACACGCGGCGTATCTACCCGCACTTCTCCGTCAGGCCCGGACAGCATCGCGCGATAGCTGCCGTCCCGGGCCATCGACAGGGCGGTGAGCGCGGTGCCTGTGCGTATCACGGCGCCCATCCCCCGCGCCTCCTGGGCGAAGGCATCGACCAGGATCCTGGGATTAGCATGCCCCTCCTCGGCCAGCCAGGCTGCACCCGCAAGCGCTGGCGAGAGGCTCGGCGCCCGATCACGCACTTCGGAGCCGGTCAGAACTTGCGTTGCAAGACCAAGCTCGTTCTCCCGCGCGACCTTGAAGGCGAGCAGGTCCATCTCGGCCTCGGTCTCGGCCACCATGAGACCGCCATGCATCGCAATGTCGAGCGGGCGGCCGAGCAGGTCCTCGATCTCGCGCCATTCCGCGATCGCCAGCCGATTGAGCGTGACGATCCGCGCGCCCTCCGCGGCGGACTTTTCGCCTTGCTCCAGAAAGCGACGCTCGATCTGAAAGTGCAGCGAACCCGCGTTCTGTCCCGATGCGCCAGCGTTGAGATGCCCCCGCTCAATCAACAGCACCTTGAGACCAAGCTTCGCCAAGTGCCACGCGGTGGCGCAGCCGAGCAGACCGCCACCGACGATCAGGATCTCGCAGTGGGAACCCGGTTCACCCATCGTCAGAGCATATCGAGCTTTCGCAGCGTCTCGGCAATGCTTTCGCGATCGCTGCCGGTGACGTCGATCAAGGGTTTGCGTACCGGTCCGCCTGGAAGTCCCATCGCCTCGAAAGCCGCCTTCAGGATCGCAGGGCCGGAGCCGAACTTGCCGACCAGGTCCGGGGTGTACCATTCGGCCATCAGCACGCGATCCTTCCGGCCGCACTCACGCGCGCCGTCGATGTCGCCAGCCCACAGCTTGTCGTAGAAGCCGGTCTGGTTACGGCCCAGCACGCCACCGGCCCCCATGGTGCCGTCGCCGCCATGGACGCGCAGCATCGTCAGGCCCAGTTCGTCCATGGGATAACCAAACACGCGCACTTGCTCACCCAGCGCGAAGACGGTGTCCATGAAGTGCGTGAACCGCGGCGTCGATTGCTTGATCGCAACGATCGCATCCACATCGGCGAGGCGTTGCAACAGTTCGAGCGGCATGTCGATGCCGGTACCCGGGGGCCAATTGTACACGCAGATCGGCAGGTCGATGGCCGCGCCCACTTCCTCATAGAACGCGACGATCTCGGTAGGCAGCGGCCGCACGTAGGGCGGGGGCGTGATCAACACGCCTTCGAAGCCTGCCTGTGCGGCGACTTGCGCATAGGCGATCGTCTCGCGCGCGGTGAAGCTTGAGCAACCCGCGATAAGCGGCAGCTTTTTGCTCATCTGCGCGCCAGCCAGTTCGAACAGGCGCTTGCGTTCATCGGGGCGCATGCTGGTCCACTCCCCCGTGGTGCCGGCCACTACCAAGCCATGCATCCCCTGGTCCACCAGCCATTCGAGCAACAGGCCCAGGCCCTTCTCATCCAGCGTGTTTTCGTCGAGGAAAGGCGTGGTGATGGCAGGAATATAGCCCCGCCAGTTTACCCGTGAGCGCTTGCTGCCCGTCATCTTAAGTCCTTGTTCCTGGCCCGCGAAATTCTGCGATAGCAGCGGGTCTTCACCGGCTTGCCGTCTCGTGTCTCAGCGATGCCAGCGGGGTAAGTTTCCAACAATGCCGTGTACCGGTCTAAAACGTTGCATCCGATGCAACGTGGTAGCCAGTGGACCGAGCGTTCTCGCGCGCAGTTTCGGTCGATCTGACCGGCGGAGGGATCAGCCTGGCTGGGTTTCGAAAGCGCCCCGCGGTACCACCAGCGACAGTCCTACCGTGACCAAGGCATTCAAGATCATCGCGACCAGCCCGATCTCCCAATGCGGGAACCAGGTCCCGGCCGCGGTGGCAAACGCAGGTATCCACAAGACGGCGTAGCCCGCCAGCAACCCGCCCAGCACCGCGATGGCGCTCGTCCGGCGCAGCAGGAAGGCGCAGTACACGCCGGGCGCGAGCATGCCGATCGCAGCATAGGCGGACAGGCCGATCTCCACGAGCGAGCCGCTGGCGCCCAGAGTGAGGTAGAGCGCGATCCCTGCGAACATCACCATGGCAAGGCGCGAGGCGAGCAGCTCCGTTCGCTCGTCGATACGGGGAATTAGCGGACGCACGATGTTGCGCCCAAAGATCGCTCCGCACGTCAGCAACAGTACGGAGCCGGGCACCAGCGCCAGCAGTGAGGCAATTCCGGCAAGAACGCCCAGCATCCACGCCGGGTAGCGCTCTGCCACGAAGGCCAGCAGCAGCGCGTTGGGATCGCCATTCGGCGCCTGCGTTCCTGCCAATAGCGCCGCGAACCCCAGCAGGATGATGAAGAAGTATGATAGCGAATAGATCGGCTGAAACACCGCATTGCGCCGAATCGTGGTGCCGCTGTCGGCCGAGTAGCACAGCTGGAACATGTGCGGGAAAATGTAGGTCCCCAGCGCCACGTTGATGGCGGACGTAACCAGCCATGTTGTGTCGAGGCCCAGCTCGGGCTTCAACCCGGGAAATTGCGTGGCCTGCGGGAAGCGCTCGCCCACCGCGCGGAACACGTCGAGCACTGAGCCTTCACCCACCACGTTGGCGACCGTCGATGCCAGCACCACGACGACGACAAGCATCAGCACGTCCTTTACCCCGGCCGCGAACGCCGCCGAGCGCAGACCTGCCAGGAACACGAAAAGCAGCATCAGCGTCACCGAGACACCAGCAGCGACCGCCTGACTCACGCCTGGCCCGGCGGCCAGCCGAACCACGAGGGTGAGCGCAGTCACT
>CAJYHD010000652.1 GCA_913773715.1 uncultured Sphingobium sp. | reverse complement strand
CCCACGTCGGGCAGATGCCGCTGGAACCAGCGATCGAGCCGAATGCCGTCATCGTCGGCGGCGACGCGGAACTGGCGCACGTCGAGCGACACGCCCTTTGCGGGGCTGGCCTTCGCTGGACTGGCTTTCGCAGGAGCGGCCTTCGCAACGATCGCGGATTTGGCGGCGGCGGGCGCCTTTGGCTTGAAGGCAGGTTTGGACGGGCCGTCCTTGCGCGGACGGTCCGGCTTGCCGCCATCGCGCTTGCCACGCGTCTGTGCGCCGGAAGGCTTGCGATCGCCGCCTTTGCCGCCAGCAGGCTTGCCGCCACGCCCGCCCGGAGCCGAACCGCGCGTGCCGCTCTTTGCGGGAGGCCGCCCCTTCATGCCACACCCCGCATCAGGTTAAGGCCGAGCGCCACCGCGCCGACCGCGCCCGCGACGGATGCCAGGACATAGGACAGCGCGACGATCGCCTGACCACGTTCGATCATCAGCATCGTTTCGAGGCTGAAGGCGGAAAAGGTCGTGAAGCCGCCGAGCAGGCCCACGCCCACGAAAAGCCTGGGCGCCTCGCCCGATGCAGAGCCATTGCGCGCCAGCCATCCGGCGAGCAGGCCCATGGCAAAGCCGCCTATCAGGTTGACGGCAAAGGTACCCCAAGGCCAGATCGCGCCCGGCATCATCTGCCCTGCGAGCCGCCCGGTCAGATAGCGCGCTAGCGTGCCCAGCGCGCCGCCGCCCATCACAAGAAACATGTTGGTCATCGGCCTGCCCTATAGGGAATCCCCGTCTCGCGAAAGGCAGATGCATCGATTCGGTGGCGTAATATTATTATGCGACCGCGCAACATCATTCGATTTGGGGCTTGTCGTCCCTGATATCTAACGACTCACCCCCTTTGCCCTTCCCCTCGCTGGTCCTTGTCCACACCTTGTCTGCGTAACAAGCAAGGAGAAGCATTTTGAAGGGTCTCAACGCACAGTTCCTCAAGGCCGGTCTCGCGACTGCCGCCCTGTTCGCCACCGCCCCTGCCTTTGCGCAGGCAGCGGCTCCCGCCCCGGCCCAGCCCGCAGCTCCAAGCGCGGCAGCTCCCGCCGCTGGTGCCAGCAATTTCAGTGATGCGGATATCAAGCAATTTGCAGCCGCAGCTGTCGAAGTGACCAAGATCCAGTCGGATGCGTCGATCTCGGCCGCTGACAAGCAGCCCAAGATGGTCGCCGCGCTTCAGGCATCGGGTATCCCGCCCGAAAAGTTCAACCAGATCGGTCAGGCAGCGGCCGCCGATCCCGCGCTTCAACAGCGTATCCAGGCTGCGGCGCCGCCCGCCCCCGCTGCCCCGGCCGCAGGTGCCGCGGCGCCTGCCGCTCCAGCCCAGCCGCAGCAGTAAGGCTACGATTGCAAACAAGAAAAAGGCCCGGTGGCGACACCGGGCCTTTTTCTTGTCAGATGCTTACCGTCCCTTGTCGGCGATGATATCGACGCTCGTCTTTCCGCCCGGTGCGTCGGTGAACAGGATGAAATAGGCCGCTCCATCGCTCTTACGCGTCCCGCCGAGAACATGATCGCCGCCCAGAACCTGATGTTCGCCATCATAGCCGGCTCGACGCGCCACCGTGTAATAATAGTCCATCACGCCCTGGGGCGGCACCGGCGTCACGAAACTCACGGCGCGCAACGTGCAGCCATCCTTTTCCGCGCCCGCCGCTTCCATCAATTGCGCGCCGGGATAGATGCCGAAGCTTTCGGGCAAGCGCTGCGCCCATTCCATGCCGTAAGACAGTTTCTTCGCACAGCCGGCATTGCCACCCTGACGCCCTGCCTGTTCGCGCGCGACCGCGCCCAGCGTTACGTTCGATTCCATCGCTTTGCCATCGGTCGCAGCAGGCGCGGTCAGCAATTTCCCGCCCGCCTGCCGCAAGGCCTGCGCCTGCGCCTTGCCGGCATCGCCCGCCAGAACTGGCAGCGCGCCGCTGGCGGGCTTGTCCGCCGTGCGCACGGCGTTGCGGTTGGACTGGCCGACCAGTTGCGGGTCCACGACGATCGGGTCGCCAAGCGCGCCCTTCACTGCGGGATCGGCCATATTGTTGGTAAGTTGCGCGTCCAGCGCGGCGAGGTTGGCCTCCTTGTCCCCCTTGCCGCAGGCGGCGAGCGCCAGCGTGAGAGTAACCACGAAAGCCGAGCGGAACAGTGCCATCCTTCACTCCTTCGTAAGCGGGACATGAAGAACAAGCGTTAATTTTCCGTTAGGACTTTTGGTGAATCGCACGCTTTTTGGCGAACGGGCCATTCGCGGAGAAGCGGCATGGCAGCACAAGCTTGCCCCGGCCTTGCGCAATCGCCATTTAGGGCGTCATGTTGAACATATTGTCTGCGATGATCGGCCTTGTCACGCTGATCCTGATGATCCCGGCGGTCTTTCCGCTGCTTGGCGCGCTCAATTGGGTACTGGTGCCGATGGCGCTGGTCGGTGCGCTCGTCGGCATGATGTCCTCGAAGAAGGGCGGCCAGAATTTTTGCCTGCTCGTTGCCGGATTTGGCACGCTGCGCCTGTTCCTGGGCGGAGGCATCTTCTGACGCAGGTGGGGGACGAAGCGCGCAAGGGGATGCTGGCGGCCATGGGTGCCTACGCATCCTGGGGACTGCTTCCGCTTTTCTTCCGGCTTCTTCACCATGTCGATCCTGTCGAGATCGTGACGCAGCGCGTCATATGGTCTCTGCTGCTGATCCTAGTGATTCTGTCGCTACGCGGCGCGATATTACCGCTGCTGACCACGTTGCGCGACCGGCGGATGGTCAGGCCGCTTGCCGTTTCTGCGATGCTGATCGCGCTCAACTGGTTGACCTATGTATGGGCGGTCAATGATGGTCATGTGCTGGCCGCGAGCCTTGGTTATTTCCTCAATCCTTTGGTCAATGTCACCTTGGGCGTACTCGTCCTGAAGGAAAGGCTGCGTCCGGCTCAGGTGATCGCGATCGTGGTGGCCGCAATCGGCGTTGCGATCATGGCGGCATCGGCATTAACGACCCTGTGGATCAGCCTCAGCCTGGCATTCACATTCGCCTTTTACGGACTCGTCCGCAAGCTGACGCCGGTCGCGCCGATGACGGGACTAGGTGTGGAAACGCTGCTGCTGACGCCATTGGCGGGCGTCTATCTCTTCTGGGAGGCGCAGCATGGCGGCGTCGGCTTCGGTCAGGATGTGCTGACCACTGCGCTGCTCGTCACGGCAGGCGCAGTTACCACCGTCCCGCTCGTCCTGTTCGCCGTCGCCGCGCAGAGGTTGCCCATGGCGACGCTCGGCGTCATGCAGTTCCTCGCCCCAACGCTTCAGTTCCTGTGCGGCATCCTGCTCTTTGGAGAGCGGCTCAACATGGGGCAGGTCGCAAGCTTCGGTCTGATCTGGATCGGCCTGATCCTGTTCGCCAGCGACAGCGTATCCGCCGCGCGTCGCCAACGGCTCGCCGCCGCCTGATTGCACTTCGTCGTTCCCATAGGATGGAACAATATAGCCGCTTTTCCCATTAAAGCCGCTGGACGGCGCACGCCCGCGCGCCATCAATATCGATTACAGGGAGACCCAGACGTTGAAGAAGTCCGTCCTGACAGCCCTCGTCCTGTCACTGCCTTTCGCCGCGCCGGCACTTGCGCAAAAAGCGCCTGCCGCCAAACCCACCGCTTCACAGGGCGCTCCTGCGGCTGGCGCAAGCCAGATGACGCCGGAAGAAATCGCCGCTTTCAACAAGGCGGTGACCGAATTCACGGCCGGACAGAGCGCGCAGCAGGCAGGCGACAATGCCGGGGCCGTCGCGAAATATGACGCCGCGCTGCCCGCGATCCGCACCGCCGTCGAAAAAGACCCGGCCAAGATCGACAATGTAAACTTCCTCGCAAACGCGCTCTATGCCGATGCCGCCGCATATGGCGCGCAGGGCCAGATGGACAAGGTGATCGCGCTCTATAACGAAGCGCTGCCCCACTGGCGCAAGGTTGTGGAAGCAAAGCCCGCCGACGCCGCCAGCCGCAACATCCTGGCCGGCATCCTGATCCAGGTCGGCAACCAGAAGCTCGCGGCGCAGGACAAGGCGGGGTCCGCCCCACTGTATCAGGAAGCGCTGCCGCTCGCTCGCAAGTCGGTGCAGGAAAAGCCGACCGATCCAGTGTCCAAGAACATTCTGCTCTCGGCGCTGATTGGCGCCAGCGGATCGACGGGTGACGCCACGATCCAGACCGAGGCGGTGACGATGAGCAAGGCGATGATCGCCGACGGCACCGTCGATGCGGCCAACAAGCCCGCCGCTCAGGCGCTGGCGCAGGCCATTCCGGCCCAGCCCGCCGGCGAAGGCGCGACGCCCGCAGGCTGATGAACTGACTTCGGGGAGGAGGGTGCATCCTCCTCCCTTCATTCCTGGAGAGATACGCCCGGACTGCGCGGATCGGCCGCACCGATCCAATGGCCATCGGGCGTCCGCTCGGCGGCATTGGCCTTCAGTCCCATGCGATTGACGCTGACGCGATGGCCGAGCTTCTCAAGCGGTGCCTTCATCGCTTCCACCGCGGTTCCCTGTTCCAGCACCAGCCCGTCGCCGTTGAAGAAGACGAGGCCCTGCGCGATCGAGTCCTTGGCTGACAGGCCCCAGTCGAAGTGCGCGATCAGCGCCTTGGCCACCTGCATGATGATCGTCTTGCCGCCGGCTGCACCCACGGTGAAGATCGGCGTGTCCTTCGCATCATAGACAATCGTCGGCGACATGGAGGACAGCGGGCGCTTGCCCGGCTCCACCCGGTTGGCGACCGGTGCGCCATTCTTTTCAGGCGTGAAGCTGAAGTCGGTCAGTTCGTTGTTCAAGATGACGCCGCCCGCGATCAACTGGCTACCGAAGAAGCTCTCGATCGTGGATGTCCAGGCAGCGATGTCGCCATGGCGATCGACAGCGACGAAATGGCTGGTCCCGCTTTCGGGCTGCGGCAACGATGCGGTGCGCGGCTGCGCGCCCTTGGGCATGCCCGGCTTATAGTCGTTCAACGCTTTGTTGAGGCGGATCGAGGCCGAGCGCTGCTTGAGATAGGCCTTGTCGATCATGCCCGCGACCGGCACCGAAACGAACGCAGGGTCGCCCAGCCATGTATCGCGATCGGCATAGGCAAGCTGCATCGCCTCCGCGATCACATGCCAGGATCGCGGATCGTCTTTACCCCATTGCGCGAGCGGAAAGCGTTCCACCATGCCGAGGATTTCAAGCACGGTGACGCCGCCCGCCGACGCCGGGCCCATCCCGCATACCTTGTAGATACGGTACGTGCCGCACACCGGCTGGCGCATCTTGACCTGGTAGCCCGCAATATCGGCCTCGGTCATCGGCACCGGGTTTTTGGGGGCGTGCGTCACTGTCTGCGCGATGGCACGCGCCTGCTCGCCCTTGTAGAAGGCGTCCGGCCCTCCCGCCGCAATCCGCTTGTAGAGCGCGGCAAGCGGTGGATTCTTGAGCTTCGTACCCACCGGCGGCAGCGCGCCGTTCACCCAGAAATATTTCTGGATTTCGGGAAAGTCCGCCCAGACCGATTGTGTCGCGCGCAAGGCCGTTGCCGTGCGCTCGCCCAGGTCGAAGCCATCCTGCGCATAGCGGATCGCGGGCTGGAACAGGTCGGCCCAGGGCAGCTTGCCCCATTTGCGATGCGCTTCCCAGGCCAGCCGCAGATTGCCCGGCACTCCCACCGAATAGCCGCCCGGCCAGGCGTCGCGGAAGGGCAAGGGCTGGCCATCCTTGCCCATAAAGCGATCGGGACGCGCGGCGGCGGGTGCTGTTTCGCGCCCGTCGATCGATTCGAGCGCGCCGCTCGCTCCGTCATGATGTATCAGGAAGCCGCCACCGCCGATGCCGCTATTGTGCGGTTCGACCACGCCCAGCGTCAGCATCATCGCGATCGCCGCATCGGTCGCACTGCCGCCCTTGCGCAATATCTCCTGCCCCGCGAGCGCGGCGCGCGGATCGGCGGCGGACACAGTCGCGTTGGTGGCGACGGGCGTCTTTGCGTGAAGCGCGGGGGTTGCCGTGACGAAGGCGAGCGGGGCCAGGAGGCCGAGAAGACGGACAGTCATGAGCGGCAAGATAGCTGCAAGGTTGTGCGCTGCAACTAAATTGGTCCGGGCGCCAGGTCCGTCACTCATGAGGGTCGGGTCACCCCAGCGAAGACTGGGTCTCAGGCGGAGTGGCTCTACCTCCGAGATGCCAGCCTGCGCTGGCATGACGGCTAAAGGCTCAGATATCGACACCCACCACATCGGCGATGTTGGCGATGCCATCGCGCCGCATCAGCGCCTTCAGCCCTGCATTGATCCGCCGCGGCAGATATGGTCCTTCATAGACCATTGCGCTGTAGAGCTGGACCAGCGAAGCGCCCGCGCGGATGCGGGCATAGGCTTGATCTGCATTGGCGATGCCGCCGACGCCAATCAGCGGCAGCTTGCGCCCCAGAAGACGCCGGAAATCCTTGATGCGCGCGAGCGAGAGATCATGTAGCGGCGCGCCCGACAGGCCGCCAGCCTCGCCTGCATGGACCGACCGCAATGCAGGCCGCGTGATCGTCGTATTCGACACGATCAGTCCGTCAACGCGATGGTCGATGCAGGCGGCGGCGATATCCTCGACATCGGCCGGTTCCAGATCCGGCGCAACTTTCAGAAAGATCGGCGTCGGGTCCGCGCCCCGTGCCGCCATCACCGCGCCGAGCAACTCGTCCAGCGGCCCGCGCCCCTGCAAGGCGCGCAGCCCCGGCGTATTGGGGGAAGAAATGTTGACTGTCAGATAGTCGGCGAGCGGCGCCATGACCTGAACGCCGGTCACATAATCCGCGACGCCGCGTCCCGCCGCCGTGGCATCCTTGTTCGCACCGATGTTGATGCCAATCACCGGCCCGTTGCCTTTGGGGCGGCGATAGCGCGCGATCCGGTCGCAGGCCGCACCCTGCCCGCCATTGTTGAAGCCGAAGCGGTTGATGACTGCGCGGTCTTCCTTCAGCCGGAACAGGCGCGGCTGCGGATTGCCCGGTTGGGCGAGCGGCGTCAGCGTCCCCAACTCGGCAAAACCGAAGCCGAGTCCGTGCATCTTGTGCGCCACCCGCCCATCCTTGTCATAGCCCGCAGCCAGGCCGACCGGATTGGGAAAGGTGATTCCGGCAACCCGCGTCGTGAGCGTCGGATCGGTCTTTGGAGCAGCTGCAGTCGGCATGATCCGCAGCGCGGCGATCGACACATTGTGCGCGCGCTCAGCATCTAGCGCGAAAAGAAGCGGGCGGATCAGGCGATAGGAC
>CAJYHD010000651.1 GCA_913773715.1 uncultured Sphingobium sp. | reverse complement strand
GCTGAGAAGCCTCACGCGCGCGTTCTATCACCTCGAGCAATGTCGTAGAGCCGGGACGCAACGGACATGAGAGGCGACGGTAAAGTGGCTTGTCTTCAACCAGCAAATCCTCTGCCGACAGGCAGGTTAGGTTGATAGCGGTCGGCAAATGGGCCCGACCCGGAGAAGCGAGGCCGCCTGCTCGTGTGACAAGGAAGGCGACACCGCTCAGCGCAGCTACGACCCTGGAAGACAATAGTGTCACATGGCGCCGCAGCAGGTCCTCAAACCCCTCGGCGAGATGAGGTTCTCCAACCACTTCGTTCGCCAGCAGGATCAAATCCTCCGCGACAACCTTGCGACGTATAGCCAGTCGTTCCAGCAACCCGACGCGTTGGCGAACCTGAAGCTCCGGGGCGCGGACAACACGGCCGAGCACCTTGGCATCGCGGGCAGGCAAGATCGCGAGACTGTCAGGACGCGCCCAAGCGCCCTTATCGTCCTTGATCACTGGGCTCTTTCGTATCACGCCAACCAGGCGCGAACTTAGCTTCGTGTCCGGGAGCTGCAGGTGACGGTAGAGTGCGTCACGTTCCATCTCGGTGATCGTGCCAGTCGTCGCTCGACCGGCCGCCTCTTCGATCCAACGAGCGAGGTCGAATGGACGACAATATCGAGAAACCGCGGCATCCCCGTGTAGCGCCGGGTGCAATCGCGTAGCGAGTGGCTCCGGGCATGCACCCCACATGTCCGGGCTGACCCGCACCAGCGTCTCTGCTGCGCCGAGCGCGCCCGTTGCCGTCAGGGTTGTGGGCGTCTCTCGCAAATCTCGACGGTTCTCCGGCGAGAGTCTCTTGATCAACGTGAGCGCGCTAGCGGTGCGATGCTGCTCTTCGGGGTCGAGCGCGAGGCCTGGGTATCGCGTGTAATGATAGTTGGCTTCACCAGTTCCGATCTTTGTCTGGATGCCGCCATCCTTCTCGCCGCCACAGCGCAGGCGAACCAGCGAATTGACGGTGAACCGCTTGGCACCGCAGGCGATCGCCAATTTTGAAATTTCCGGGTCGACCGAGAGATCGTTGTGAAGATAGGCACTGGCGCCGACATGCCCGCCGAGCGCTGGATGATCTGGCACGACGAGGGAATTCGCGACGCTTTGCTTGCCCTCGGCGTTCGGCCAGCAGGGCCTCTCCTTGAGACGTTCCATCACCAGGTCGGCAAGAGTGCGTTCCTCTTGTCCCTGATGAAGGACCAGGTCGTAGGCCGCGCGTCCGAATCTGCCGAACCAGTCGGCGCCCACCAGGTCCGCGATGACGTTCGCCGCCTCGTCATTCAACCAGGCGTTCCAGTCGTCTGGAAGCAAACGAGTACGCTCAGCATCCAGGTGGTATGGTGCCGAGACGCTCAGGGCGCAGCCCGTGCGTGCCTGCGCTGCCTGAAGTGGATAGTAACAATGGCCGATGCGATCGGTGATGGGCCTTCCGCCTTTCAGCGGAATTGAGACCGCGACGCGTAGCTGCTCGCCCGATCGATAGTAGTCAGGGAAGTCCACGCCTGCCCACTCTGCGGGGATGTCGATCAAACGAGAGAACTCGAGCTCTTCGTGATCTTGGCGAGTCCGTGCCGTCCCGGGCCCTCGGGCTAGCATCTTTCCAACTCGGCGCAGCGCGCTGAATCCATCGATCGACGTGCGCGTGGTCTCGGCGATCTGACTCCAGCTGAGACGGCGGTCGTGCCGCTCAGATGATATCGTGAGCGCCTGGATGCCGCGTCGCCTTCCGGGCAATGCGAGTTTTACGAGCGTCGGAAACAGGACTCGCTCGATCTCCGCTAAATCAACCGCCTCGCCTTCAGGGGTGAACGGCACAAACCGGCGAAGCGCTGCCGTTCGGTACGGCACTTGGATGAGGATGCCCTTGCGCCCTTTACGAGCCGGGTCGGGCTGCCGGCCCGCTGTGAACGTCGGGAGATCGAGGATGGCCATTCGGCCAGCCGAACGGACATGAATCTTGTCACCAAAACGAAAGAGCGAACGCATCCCAAGGTTCTTTGAACCGATACTGCTCTCTTTCGGTGTGATCACCTCCCCCGATCCGTCCCCCAGAACCTCCCCCGTGCCGATAAGGACCGACAGCCGGCCCCAGCCTTTGGGCGGGATATCACGCCCAGTGCCGGTGATCTCGAGCGACTCTCTCGTGAACCGGATTCCAATCTCCGATCCGCTGGCATCGAACTCGTTTTGAACAAGCTCACGCAAGACGTCGGAAGCTCCATGTGCCAGCACAAACTCATCGATTTGGCTCGAGCCGACGCGTTGTCGCATGTCAGCGGTCACCTCGGGGATATCAAAGACCTCGGTCCTGCCCGCTCGCACACTAAGCCGTTTCTGTGTGGTGTCGCGTGCCATCAGATACCTATCGAATCCTGCGATTGGGTGTTGGACTGTGTGTCTCGGTCGTCTGGCCTCCGCAGACTCTCACAAGCCACGGCTGACTGGATCGGAAGATTCACGCTTTGCCAGATTTCGTCTTACCGCCCGACTTTCCCAGGCCCTTCTGCTTTGGCTTGATACCGCGTGACGGCTTTCCAATCGCCGCCTTGGCGGGCGGTGGGCCAAAGATGCTGAAGTTCATTGTCGAGAAGAGCGTCGAGGCAGAGAACTTCAGTGCTTCACGGAAATAGATGAAGCCTTCTTCCAAGTTCGACTTCTGCGCCCCGGGAAACCAGATGCGGAAGACACCGGACTCGTGCCGTTCCTCCTGGTCGAAGTCGATGAAGCCTCGAGCCCGCAACAGACGCACCTCCGCCATGAAATTCGGCATGTTCCGACATTTCGCGTCGAGATAGTCTGCGTTCAGCTCAAGGCCGGCAGCGCCGAGACCAGTACGTTGATCGGACTCATCGATCATCCACCCGAAGAATTCTCGCGTCAGGCGTGGAAGACGGGCGAGCTCATCAATGAACCCGTCGAGAGCAGCGGCCGCCTCCGAAGGGTCGTCAAATAGGCCGACCACATCATCATGAGCGGCGAACGCAGTGGCGTCCGAGCGTGTGACCGTTGGTCGGGACTCGATGAATTGCAATACGCTGGTCTTGTACGTCCCGTCCGGCATTTCCGGCTCGAGTTCGATCCGGATCCGCCGCTGCTCGTCAGCCAGCTTGCGATGCACTGCCTGCAGGTCGGTCAGTGGCAGGTCCATAATGTCACGACATAACTCAGTGATGCCAATGATATTGGCCTCAGAGAAGTTATATTTCGCACAAAGCGTCGCATCGAGGCCGTAGCTGCCCTGGCGCTCCCCAATGATCAGAACACAGAACTTCTCGTAGTCACCTGCCTGCGTAGACGTGATCTTCTTCAGCGTCTCGTTGACCTTCTTGGCGGTCGCTTGCGAGGTGATTTGATACGCGATGCGGGCGCCTGGCGCTTTGTCACCAAGGTCGAGACCAGGTTCGTTCATTCGATCTTTGTTGAGGTTTTGGAGGTTCAATCTGTAGACCAGATTCAGCACCTCCTTGAAGAAGTCCTCGAGCACCCGATTGAGATCGGTCTGCCCGAGTTTACACCTCTGACGAACCTGGCTCGCTATCGCGTCGAGATCGTCGATCACCTGTCCAACAAAATAACCCCTGCTCGACAAAGCGGGCCTCCCCCATGGCTCGTTGCTCCGGTCTGGGATATAGGATTATTAGGATGACGAATGTAGTCTGACTGCCCGAGACGATGCCGATTTCCGTTTCGGCTCACACTTTTCGTCGCTTACCCTCGAAGCCGTCCTTCACGTCATCGATCCAAGCGCTAACCTCCCGATCGCTCCAGCGAGACGCCAGAGGGGTCACCTTGTACGGCGCGGGAAACTTCCCCTCCTGTATCAGCCGGTAGATCATCGACTTTCCCAGCCCGACCCGGCGCTTGACCTCGTCGAGCTTGAGCAGGCGATCGGGCTGGTCGTCGTTCATTTTCCGCCGGCACGGTTTCGGACGAAGCCGCGATCGCTTTCAAGGAAGGCGCCGAGCATCGCCGGGATTAGCTCAGCGACCGGTTCGTCCCGACCATAGCTCTTGGCGTAGAAGGCGGCGTAGTCGGTCAACGCCTGATGGAGGTCGGGCATCACCGAGATCGTGAGCTTCATCGGTGTGCGATCCGGAAGCTGTGGCAGCTTGATGTCGGCCATTCAATCGCTCCTGCCCGAGGGTGGCGCAAGGATCAGGTCCTTGTGGACGACGAGGCGCACCGGGGCGCCCGGTCGTATGGTGATCGTCGGCTGGACGCCGAGATTGCGCTGGGTGATCTGATCGCCGGCCCGGGCCACATTGTCCTGCGTCGACATCCGGATCGCCTGAACAAGATCGCTCTGACCCGACAGCGCTAGCTCGGAACTGACGCCGAGCAGGGTCGAAAGGACGACACCCTTGAGCAGCTGCCAGGTATGGAGGTCAACCTTGTCGGCGAGACCGGCGTACCCCGACGGATCGGTGGACGGCACGTTGTCGATCCGCAGCGAGCTGCCGTCCGGCATGATGATGCGTTGCCAGACGATGAGCGCGCGCTTCTGCCCGAAGGCGACGACGCTGTCGTAACTTCCGATGAGCCGCGCGCCTTGCGGTACGAGCAGGATGCGACCGGTCGCACTGTCGAAGGTGTTCTCCGTGACCTGGGCGGTGACCAGTCCCGGGAGATCAGATCGCAGCCCTGTGATCAGGCTGGCCGAGATCACGCTGCCAGCCGACAGTGTGTATGGCGACGGCAACGCGGCCAGCGCGTAGGGATTGATGTCCCCCGTCGCATCACGTTTGCCGACGAAGGCGGCCTTGCGTCCCTGCGCGTTCGGATCCCGATCCGGATCGAGCGCGACCTTGTCGGTATCGCTCGCCGGTGCGGGCGACGACCCGGCCGCAACGGGGTCAATCGGCGTCGAGGCCTGCCGGTTCTGCACGAGCACGCCGGATTCACGGGCGGCCTTCAGTTCGGCCAGGCGACGTTCGCGTTCCGCGGCCTCTGCCTGCTGCAGTTGCTGGCTGCCGGGGTCCACGCCGGTCGCCAGCTGCTGCCGCCGTTCCAGGATCGGCTTGCCGAGGTCTCCGGGAAGCGGCGGGCCGAGCCGGGGCACGTCGCCATAGGTGGCAGGCGCGCCATTCAGACCGTCGCTCATGGGCCGCACGTTCGGCTGCGAGAGCTCCTGCTGGTTTTCGCCGTGCTGGAACAGGCGCGGCTTCAGCGCCATCCACGTCACGGCGATCAGGCTGACCGAGCCGATGGCGGCGATCGCGATGATCACACCGCGCTTGAACCGGATCGCGCGCGGTGGTCGGGCGCGGATCGCCAGCGTCTCGGGGTCGAGCTTCGCATTCTGCGGGAGTGCGGGCTCCGTCACGACGCCCTCCGTCGTGTGTCGGACTGACCGGCCCGGTTGATCCGCACGATGTCCTGGCGTTTCAGACCGAGGCGCAGCTCGGCCGTCTCGAACAGGCGATCGACGACGTAATACCGACCCTGCACGCGATAATTGACGAGCTGTGCAGCGCCCTTCGCGTCAACGAGAAAGAGCGGCGGTGCTTCACCGGTCCCGAGTTCTGACGGAAATTCGATGTAGGTCTGGCGGCCGTCGTCGAATGCACGAACGGGCCGCCACATCGGACGGTCGCCCGAGATGACATAGTCGAAGTGAAGCTGGTCGACCGAAAGTCCGGTGGCAACCGGCTGCGCGGCCCGAGCGCGATCCGCAGCTGCCTTCAGCGCGATGAGCTGGTCCTGCGGATATGTCCAGGAGATCGCGACCATCGCCGAGCGTCCGACGCTGGTCAGCGCGAGATGATAGGTCCGGCGATCGGTGGTGATGATGATGTTCGTGGCAAGCCCGGGTGCGAACGGCTTGACGAGGACGTGCGTACGCCGTGACTCGCCGGTCCCGCTGGTGGTGTCGCCGATGACCCATCGCACGGTGTCGCCCGCGGCGACCGCGCCCAGCACCTCGCCGGGCTGAAGCGTGATGTCGGTCACCTGTCCCGGAGCGGTGAGCACATGATAGACCGACCCGTCGCTGAACGGGTAGACCTGCACCGCATTGATGTAGCCGGCCGTCGCCGGCTCCAGCGTCGCGGCGCGATTGGCAGCGCGCACCCGCAGCTCCGCCGGCGAAGGCGGTAGTCGCCGACGCGGGGCAAGCGGCGTGGTCACGATGGGCACCGGCACCGCGGCGACCGGCGCCGCGACGGGCGGGATTGTGCCGGTCGAGGACGGCGGCGGCGCTGGAACGGTCTGCGCTACAGCGCTGCCGGCGCTGGCGAGCAGCGCGACAAGAAGGTGGAATCTCATTGACGGGTCTCCGCTTGGGGTTGCTGAGGCTGGGCGAGGCTCGGATCGAGCGGCGATCCGAGCTGCAGGTTCGCTGTCGGCGCTGCTGCCGGACGCGAGGGTGCCGGCGTTGTC
>CAJYHD010000650.1 GCA_913773715.1 uncultured Sphingobium sp. | reverse complement strand
GGGGCAGACCTGCACGGCGGGATCGCGGCTGTATGCCCATGCGTCCATCCACGATGCGCTGCTCGCGAAGATCGCGGATCAGGCAGCAGCGCTTAAGATCGGCAACGGTCTCGACCCGCAGACGACTTTCGGCCCGCTCGTGTCCGAGGAACAATGGGATCGCGTCAGCTCCTATGTAGAAATCGGCCGCAACGAGGGCGCGGAAGTCGTGACCGGCGGCAAGCGTCCGTCCGATCAGGGCAAGGGCTTCTTCTTCGAACCGACGATCCTGGCCGGAGCGACGCCATCGATGCGCGTCGTGCGGGAAGAGATTTTCGGCCCGGTGCTGAGCGCGCTCAGCTGGACCGATCCTGATGATCTGGTCGCGCAGGCCAACGATAGCGACTTCGGCCTGTCGGCGGGCATCTGGACCAACGACGTCAAGCAGGCGCATAGCCTGGCGGGCGCGGTCCGGGCGGGGACGGTGTGGGTCAACTGTTTCAACATGGTCGACAACGCGACGCCGTTCGGCGGCTTCAAGCAATCGGGCTGGGGCCGTGAACATGGTCGCAACGCCATGGAACTCTACAGCGAAATCAAGAGCGTGTGGATCAACCTCAGCTGATCACACGGCAGGACACAGGGATGAGTGATATGAGCAACGAACGCACGCTTCTCGTCGCCACGGATGGTCAGGCCGTGATGCGCAGCCATGATGACGGCAAGAGCTGGTACCGGATCAACATCGGCCAGGACCTGGAGTTCGACGACCGGGTCCGCTGCCTCCTGATCGACCCGTCCGATCCGCGCGCGGTGTTCGCGGGCGCCGAGCGCGGCCTGTTCCGCAGCGCCGATTGCGGATCGCGCTGGGACCGGGTCGATTGCGAGCTGAACGACTATGCGGTGTGGAAGCTGGCGGCGAGCGAGAGCGATCCGTCGGTTCTCTATGCCGGCACCGGTTCCCCGACCCGTTCGATCCTGTTCCGGTCGCGTGATGGCGGCAAGAGCTGGCAGCGCACGCCGCTCGAAATGCCCGAGCGCTGCGCCGGTGTCAGTCGCCCGCGCATGCTGGCGATCGCGGTCGATCCCGATGACGCGAACGACGTCATGGTCGGCGTCGAGGAAGGCGGCTATTTTCGCTCCCGCGACGGCGGCGACACTTGGGAGCGGATCGATACGCAATGGGCCGATCATCCGGGCAATTCCGACATTCACGACATCGTGATCCTGCGCGGTGATCCCAAGGTGATCCTGGTGCTGACGGTTGTCGCGCTCTATCGCTCGACCGACGACGGCAAGACGTGGGACTTCACCAGTGCGCGCGAAAGCTGGGGCCTGCGCTATTCGCGCGTGTTGCAGCAGAAGCCGGGCAGCGATACCGAGCTGGCGCTGGGTATCGGCGATGGAACGCCCGGCACCAAGGCGTCGGTGCTGCTGTCGCACGACGCGGGTGCGACCTGGACGCATAGCGAACTCGCACAGCCTGCCAACAGCTGCATCTGGGCGTTCGGCGTCAATGATGCAGACCCGCAATTCCTGCTGTCCGCGACCAAGTTCGGCAACCTTTACCGCAGCGAGGACGGCGGTCGGAAGTGGACCAAGGAATGGCGCGAATTCAATGAGATCACCGATCTCGCCTGGATCGATGCCGTTCCCGTCAACATGGAGTTGCCGCATGTCACCGGCTGACATTTCTCCCGTCCGCGTCGCGGCGATCGCGCACATCGTCCTGTTCGTCAAGGATGTCGAGGCGTCCGCGCAATGGTATTGCGACGTCCTCAACATGACGATCAGCGCGCGCGCGGGCGATGGCCCGTACAAGGGCGGCGTATTCCTGAGCTTTGGCGTGCATGACCATGACATCGCCTTGTTTAAGAACGACAACCCCGACGACAAGGGCCGCGAGTTCGAGCATATCGGCCTGCGCCTCGCCACCGACAGCGCCGACGACCTGCGTCGTATCTATGCCTTCTTCCTCGATAAGGGAGTGAAGATCGCCGAGGTGCTGGATCACGGTGTATCGACCGGCATCTATTTCCATGATCCCGACGGCCACATGCTGGAGGTGTTCCACCAGCGCGTGACGCCGGAAAATGGCGCGGCAATTGCGGAGTTGCGCGGCAACGAGGGTCAGGCCGATCCCGTGACGCTCGATCCGCTGCGCGGCTGACGCGCCCCATCCTCTTCAAAGACAAAGGACCGACAATGAGCCTCGACGCCTTCAAGATCCGCCGCTGGTATGCGCAGATTCAGGAAATCCACAGCGGCGAAACGGGCGCCGCCGCCGATGGCGAACCGGTGTTCAAATATCTCGTCGCCGCTTGCGTGCAGAACCCCTATGCGGGCAAATATGTCGAGGACCTGTCGGCCTGGATCGACGCGTCGCCTGCTCTCGGCATCGAAATCGGTCGCCGCCTCAACGAATTGACGCAGGGACGCAAGATCGAGAGCTATGGCAAGGCGATCGTCGTCGGCATCGACGGCGAATATGAGCATGGCAATGCGCTACTGACCAACCCCGCCGCCAATCCGGTGCGCGACGCGGTAGGCGGCGGCAAGTCGTGGGTGCCGTCGACCGGCAAACGCGGCGGCCCCGGCACGACGCTCGACATCCCGCTGGCGCACAAGGATGCGCTGTACGTCCGCTCGCATTACGACACGATGACCGTGTCGTTCGATGACGCGCCCAACCGTGACGAAGTCATCGTCTGCTGGGCGTTCGCGACGCGTGGCCGCCTCAACGCCCGGCTCGGTGGTCTGAAGGCTGCCGATGTCGTCGGCGAAGACGGTCTGGTCTGACCCGGTGAACGGGGCCGCCGTCCTTGCCGATCAGCCCCCTGCCCCGGTGCGAAAGGCGCCGGGGGAGCGAGAGGCTTTTATTGAGAGCCGGGACGGCCTGTCGATCCGGGTGCGCGAATGGGGCGATCCCGACGGCGATCCGATCGTGTTGCTGCATGGCCTTCGCGGCTATTCGGGCACTTGGCGCGGTGTGGCCGCCGCGCTGCCCGACCGGCGGCTGATCGCGATCGACCAGCGCGGTCGTGGCGAGAGCGATTGGGACCCGGCGCTCAATTATTATACCGATGCCTATCTGGCCGACCTTGAAGATCTGGTCGAGCAGACGGGTCTCGATCGCTTCACGCTGATCGGCCATTCGATGGGCGGCACGACATCCTATGTCTATGCCGCACGGAATCCCGACCGGCTGGACGCCGTGATCATCGAGGATATCGCACCCGGGTCGTCGGTGAGCGGCGCGGGTGCCGAGCGGATCAAGGCCGAGATGGCAGCGCTGCCCAAGGACTTTGCCGACTGGGGCGAGGCACGCGCCTATTGGCGCAAGGCACGCCCGAGCGTGAGCGAAGCGGCGCGCGAGGAGCGGCTGGCCGAAAGCCTGCGCGAAACCGGGGATGGCCGCATCGGCTGGCGCTATGACGCTGTGGGGATCAGCCAAATCCGGCTCCATTCCGATCCGGCACGCGTGGTGGATTTGTGGCCGGTGGTCGACGCGATCCGCGTTCCCGCCTTCGTCATTCGCGGCGGCCAGTCGGATTTCTGCCGCCTCGACACGGTGCTGGAGATGGAAGCGCGCAACCCGCGCTTCACGCACGCCACCGTCGATCATGCGAGCCACTATGTGCATGACGATGCGCCGGACATATTCAACGCGCTGGTCGAAGGATGGCTGTCCGGCCTCCGTTCGGCCGCCGGCGCAACCGCATAGACATCAGGGGGTAGGATCATCATGCAAAGCCAGCGCGGAAATGGCGCCGTCGCACTCTTGAAGGCGCTTCGTGCGGGCGGCGCGCGCATCTGCTTCGCCAACCCCGGCACGACCGAACTGACCTTGGTCGATGCGCTGGCCGAAGTACCCGAAATCCGGTCGATCCTGTCGCTGTTCGAGGGTGTCTGCACCGGAGCGGCGGATGGGTTCGCGCGCGTGTCGGGAGAGGTGCCGTTGACGCTGCTGCATCTGGGTCCTGGCTTTGCCAATGGCATCGCCAACCTGCACAATGCGCGTCGCGCACATTCGGGCATCGTCAACATCATCGGCGATCATGCGCAGTGGCACCTTGCCTATGATGCGCCGCTGACGTCGGATATCCGATCACTCGCCTCGCCCGTCTCGCGCGAAGTCGTCTATATGTCGGACGTGGCGCAGATCGGTGCGGACGCGGCCAGGGCGTTGGAAGCGGCGGCGGGCGTGCCGGGTGGCCCGGCGACCCTGATCGTGCCGACCGACATCATGGACGCGAAGGTGGAAGCGACAGCCCCCCCCGCCCTCACACGGCCCAAGCGGCGGATCGTGGACGCTGGGCACATTGCCCTTGCGGGCGCAGCGGCGAAGGATGCGCCCGACCTTATCCTGCTGCTGGGCGGCGACGCGCTGGCGGAAGCGGGGCAGCGCGCCGCGGCGGCGATTGTAGGACGGCTTGGCGGGCGCGTGCTGATGGAGCCTTACCCCGCCATCGTGACGCTGGGCGGCGAACTGCCCCCGATCGAGCGGCAGGCCTACTTCCCCGATGACGTGATCCGCCAGATGGGCGACGCGCTCGTCATCGTCGCCGGCGCGCGCGCGCCGATCAGCTATTTCGGCTACGAAGGCTATCCCAGCCAACTGGTCCCCGACGAACGGCTGTTCACGCTCAGCGATCTGGACGAAGACGGCATCGCCGCTCTGGAAGCATTGGCGAAGCATCTCGATGCCGCGCCGGTCCCGCCCGTCGCGTCGCGGGCGTCCGCGCAGGCGAGCGGAGGCAATGCGGCGCTGACCCCCAATCTGATCGTCGAATCCCTGATCGAACGGCTGCCCGAAGATGCGATCATCTCGCTGGAGGGA
>CAJYHD010000649.1 GCA_913773715.1 uncultured Sphingobium sp. | reverse complement strand
CAGGCCGGTGCGTAACTGCGCGGTCCAGTAGACGACTTCGGCGTCGTTCGGCGTCCGTCCCAGGCCCAGGCCGTAGGCCTCACCGATCTGCAGCTTGACGTGCGCTGCGGCCGAAAAATCGCTCGCCAGCACCGATCGGAAATGCGCCGTGCTGATGCCCGCGGCAATCTGGCCGCGCCAATAGCCCAGTTCGGTGTCACTCGCGCCGCGACCCAGATAATCATGATAGGCAGCGTCGATCCGTCCGGCGGCGTAGGTGCGTGCGGCGCCGTCCGCCGCGACGACGGCCCGAACGTCGTCGAAGCTGTTGCCGCTGCGGACCTGGCCTTCCCAATAGCCGAGCTCGGCATTGGTCGCGGTGCGCCCCATCTGGTCGAGGTACAGGGCGTTGACCGCCGACGTGGTATGGGCGCGTCCCGCCGCATCGTCGAGGATGGCGGTCCGGACAACCGCAAGCGTCTGTCCGGCATCCAGCTGTCCCGACCAATAGCCGAGTTCGCCCGAGATGGCCCCCCGCCCCATATAGGTGCGATAGAGATTGTCGGTCGCAGCGATCGGGGCGGTCGCGAGCGAGCGGTCGGAAAAGACGATCGTCTCGATCGCGCGAAGCGTGTCGCGACCGTCCCCCGACGTGACGACGATGTCCCCTGCCCCCGTGACCGACAACGATGCGCTCGAAAAGGTTGCCGCGATGACCGCCCGGTCGTTGCCGGTGCCACCGTCGAGCAGGTCGTCTCCGAGCCCCCCGGTCAGGATGTCGTCACCCGCGTTGCCGAACAGCTGGTTGGCGACACCGTTGCCAAGGATCGTGTCGTTGCCGTTGCCGCCGACCGCATTCTCGATAATAGTACCCAGCGCGATCGACAGCGTGCCGACGCCGCCTTGCACATCGCTGAAATGGCCCGGGTTGAGATCGATGCGCTGGGCATAATTCGATCCGCCGAAATCCAGCGTGTCGATGCCGCTGCCGTCCCAGATCGTGCCCCATAGCGGCAGGTTCGGACTGGAGAGCAGACCGGACCGGTCGCCCTGCCCGGTGTTCAGATAGGGGCTGTAAGGATTGGAGCCATAAACTGTATTGCCGGCATTACCCTGAATATTGCTGCCATACAGTCGCTGGACCGCGGCGATATCGTCGATCAGCGGGCCCGCCGGTTGCCACCGCGCATCGCTGACGGCGCCCCCGGTATCCTCCAGATCGAAATAGCTCATCACGGAATATTCGAGGCTGTCCTCGACATAGCCGGCGTCCTTGGCATAGCTGACGTTTTGACCGTCGGCATCGTAATTGCCCGGATGCGACAGTCCGATGGCGTGTCCGATTTCATGGACGAGGGTCATGAAACCGGGTTCGTATTGCGCACCGGCATAGCGCATGTACGCGATCTGCTGATTGATCCATACGTCTCCCGCCGCTGATGATGCTGCGGTCGATCCGGGAAGGATGGCGAAGGCGGCGGCGTCCTGGTTGCCGCTGGTATAGCCGCCGAACAATATCGTGGCATTATCGGAATAGGCAGCGTCGTCCCATTGACCGTTGCCGACGCGCACGAAGCGGATGTTGGCCACCTCGGCCCATGTAGCGAGCGCCCGCTCGACGGCACCGATCTGCTGCGAAGAGAGGCGTTCGAACCCGCTGGCGCCGCCGGGCATGGTCGTGGGGGCGGATGCGCGGAAGGCATAGGTGACCGTCGCCGGCTCGCCCGGTTGGCCGCTCCAGCTGAGGCCTTCGCGGGTAAGTTGCGCCGCTGCCTCTTCGATCGTCAGCGACCGCAATCCCCCCTGACTGGATCCACCGCGCTGATCGCCGTTGCGTGCGCTGGCCGTCATCCCTTTTCCTCCTGAACGAGCAGGTCGCCTGCCCCCGGCGACGGGGCATATCAGGAAATGGTTGCGGTTCGAATAGCCCGGCGAACGAGAGGGACATGGGTTCCTTCGGTAGTTGTAGTACAGATATCACCTGCAACTCATGCAATTAATGTAGTATTGATGATTACCGATAATGACGTTAATGCTGCGATTGCCAAAAATCCCGATAATCTCGGTATTACCTGTAATCGGAAAGGCTCCCATGCCCGTCATCACCCTGCTCTCCCCCAAGGGCGGCGTCGGAAAGACCACCGCGGCGCTGTTGCTCGCGCTCGAACTCGCCGATGGCGGGGCGTCGGTGGTCATCGTCGATGCCGATCCGAACTTCCCGCTCGTCAAATGGGCCACCCTCCCCGGTAAGCCCGACAATATCGAGGTCGTCCAGGAGGTCGACGAGGATGCGATCATCGACACGATCGACGCGGCGCAGAAACGCGCGCGGTTCGTGATCGTCGATCTGGAAGGGCGCGCGTCGGCGCGCGTCACCAACGCGCTGTTGATGACGCATTTCGCGCTCGTGCCGATGCAGGGCTCGGTGCTCGACAGCGACCAGGCCGCGCGTGCCTTCCAGAGCATCCGCCGCGCCTCGACCGCCGCCCGGCGCACGATCGCCTTCGCGGGCGTCTTCACCCGCACGCCCGCCAGCACGCGGATCCGCTCGCGCGTGGCGCAGCAGATCGCCGATGGCGTGGCCGAGGCGGGCATCGCGACGCTGCCGACCGCGATCGCCGAGCGGACCGCCTATCGCAGCCTGTTCGCGCAAGGGGGGACGCTGATGGACCTCGACGGCACGCAACCCGGCACGATCGAAACCGCGCGCGCCAATGCCGCCGCCTTTGCCCAGGACGTGCTCGAGGCGCTCGGCGCGGCGAGGGCCGCAGCATGAGCGACAAGGCCGTAAAGCCCGCCGGTAAGCTCGTCGTCGATACCAAAGCTGGTGACGCCGGCGAGC
>CAJYHD010000648.1 GCA_913773715.1 uncultured Sphingobium sp. | reverse complement strand
CAGATGAAGCTTTCCGGCAAGGGGCAGGCGGGGCCGGGCGGTGCGGGCGACGCGATCATCACGATCGAGGTCAAGCCGCATCCCTTCTTCAAGCGCGACGGCGACAATGTGCTGCTCGACCTGCCGGTGACGCTGGACGAAGCGGTGAAGGTCGGCAAGGTCAAGGTGCCGACCGTCGAGGGGCCGGTGATGCTGGGCGTGCCGGCGGGTTCCGCATCGGGCAAGACGCTGCGGCTGCGTGGACGGGGCTTCACGGGCAAGGACGGCACGCGCGGTGACCAGATGGTGACGCTGCACATCGACGTGCCCGCCGACGATCCCGCGATCAAGGCGCTGGTCGAAAGCTGGAGCGACAGCCGCGCGGTTCGCGCCCATCTCGGCGTCTGAGACGTTAGGGGCGGATGCAGCCTTCGCCCCATTCGCCGGAAGAGCGCCGCCGCAAGCTGTCAGCCCGCGCCCGCGACAAGTTCGACCGCCAACTGGACAAGGTTCGCCCGACAGCGCGCACGCTGGAAATCGCCAAGCGCGTATTGGTCGGTGCCTATAGCGACGGCTTCATACATGCGGGCAACCTCGCCTATCTGTCGCTGATCACGCTCTTCCCCTTCTTCATCGTCGCGGCGGCGGTGGCGTCGATCTTCGGGCGGACGCAGGACGGGTTGCACGCGGTCGAGGTGTTCCTCGCCAACATGCCGCGTGGCGTCGCGGAAGTGGTGCGCCAGCCGATCACCGATGTGCTGAATGCGCGCACTGGGCCGCTGCTCTGGCTGGGCGGGCTTGTCGGTCTATGGACGGTGGGCAGCCTGATCGAGACGATCCGCGACATTCTTCGCCGGGCTTACGGCACCAAGAGCAGTCGCGGTTTCCTGCATTATCGGCTGAACGCCATCTTCATCACGCTGGTCAGCGTCTTTGCGGTGATGTTCGCCTTCTCGCTCCAGATCGTGCTGACCGGCGCGGAGCAGATCGTGCAGCGGCTCTTCCCCTTTGCCGAGGATATCATCCAGCTGTTGACGCTGACGAAGCTGGTGCCGATGGCGATATTGTGCCTTGCGCTCTGGTCGCTCTACGCCTCGCTGACGCCGTCCGCCTACAAAGATAAGCGCTTTCCCAAATGGCCCGGTGCGCTCGCGACATCGCTCTGGTGGTATGCGACGACATGGCTGCTGCCGCCGACCCTGTCGCTGCTCGGCGGCTATGACCGCACCTATGGCAGCCTGGCTGGCGTCATGATCTCGCTCATTTTTTTCTTTCTCGTCGGGCTTGGCGTGGTAATTGGCGCGGAATTGAACGCGGCGCTCGCGGAATTCCCGGAAGAGGAGGAGCCGATGCCAGCGCAGGATGAAGGGAACGGAACGACGCGATGACAGGCTTGATGACAGGGAAGCGTGGCCTCATCATGGGGTTGGCCAACGACAAGTCGCTCGCCTGGGGTATCGCCAAGGCTTTGAGCGAACAGGGCGCGGAACTCGCCTTCTCCTATCAGGGTGATGCTTTGGCGAAGCGGGTAAGGCCGCTGGCCCAGCAGCTCGGGTCCGATCTGCTGATCGATTGCGACGTCGCCGACATGGACAAGCTCGACGCGACGTTCGACGAATTGAAGGCTAAGTGGGGTACGCTCGACTTCGTGGTTCATGCGATCGGCTTTTCCGACAAGAACGAGCTGCGCGGCAAATATGTCGACACCAGCCTCGACAATTTCTTGATGACGATGAACATCTCCGCCTACAGCTTCGTCGCGGTCGCCAAGCGCGCGCGGGCGATGATGCCGGACGGCGGCAGCTTGCTGACGCTTAGCTATTATGGCGCGGAAAAGGTCATCCCGCATTACAACGTGATGGGCGTGGCGAAGGCGGCGCTAGAAACATCGGTCAAATATCTGGCGATGGACCTGGGGCCGGAGAATATCCGCGTGAACGCGATTTCGGCCGGGCCGATCAAGACGCTGGCGGCGTCGGGCATCGGCGACTTCCGTTACATCATGAAGTGGAACGAGCTGAACTCCCCGCTCCGCCGCAACGTGACGATCGAGGATGTGGGCGGTGCGGGCCTCTACCTGCTCTCTGACCTCGCATCGGGCGTGACCGGCGAAGTGCATCATGTCGATGCGGGCTACAACGTCATCGGCATGAAGGCCGAAGATGCGCCGGACATCGCGCTCGACAAGGGCTGAACGGCGCTGATCGAGCGGAGGGCAATATGAGCTTCAACAGTTTCGGCCGTGTGTTCCGCTTCAGCACTTGGGGCGAGAGTCATGGTCCCGCGATCGGCGCGGTAGTCGATGGCTGTCCTCCCGGCCTGTCGCTCACCGAGGCGGACATCCAGCCCTGGCTCGACCTGCGCAAGCCGGGCACGTCGAAGTTCACGACGCAGCGGCGCGAACCCGATGAGGTGCGCATCTTGTCCGGCGTGTTCGAGGGGAAGACGACCGGCACGCCGATCAGCCTGATGATCGAGAACACCGACCAGCGATCGAAGGATTATTCCGACGTCGCCAAGGCCTATCGCCCCGGACATGCCGACTATGCCTATGACGCCAAATATGGCTTTCGCGACTATCGCGGCGGCGGGCGCTCTTCTGCGCGCGAGACGGCGAGCCGGGTGGCGGCGGGCGCGGTGGCGCGGCTCGTCATTCCCGAAGTCGATATCTTCGCCTATGTGAGCGAGATCGGCAGCGATTCGATCGACTATGCCAATTTCGATCCCGCGCAGATCGGACAGAACCCGTTTTTCTGTCCTGACGCGGAAGCCGCCGTCCGCTGGGAAGCGCTGGTCGATGGCGCGCGGAAAGATGGATCGTCGCTCGGCGCGGTGGTGGAATGTGTCGCGAGCGGGGTTCCTGCGGGCTGGGGCGCGCCGCTCTATGCCAAGCTCGACAGCGAACTCGCCAGCGCGATGATGAGCATCAATGCGGTGAAGGGCGTTGAGATCGGCGATGGCTTTGCCGCTGCCCGGCTGCGCGGCGAGCAGAATGCCGATCCAATGCGACCCGGTAACGATGGTCCGACCTTCCTCGCCAACCATGCGGGTGGGATCGCCGGTGGCATTTCGACGGGGCAGCCGGTGAAGGTGCGCGTCGCCTTCAAGCCGACCAGCTCGATCCTGATCCCCGTGGAGACGGTAACACGCGAAGGCGAAGCGTCCGACATCATTACCAAGGGGCGGCACGATCCCTGCGTCGGCATTCGCGGCGTCCCGGTGGTGGAAGCGATGATGGCGCTGGTGTTGGCCGACCAGAAGCTGCTGCATCGCGCGCAATGTGGCGGTGACACTAGCGAAGATTGAGGCTGCGGCGAAACGCTCTGTTGGTGCGACGGGGATCGAGACCTGCCCCATCGGTGCGACGAATAGGCGAGACGACTCACCCTGACTTGGGTTAGCTTGCTCCCATCGCACCTTGAAGGGCGAGCGGCAGAGCGTAAGCCAGGGGAGCGTCACCACGCATCGCGCGCGGATTGACGGTCAAAGCGTCCCCTTCCAGCCGCCACAAAAAACGGGTCAGCCATTCCCCATGGCTGGCCCGTTTTTGTTGACAGCAAGCCAGTTGGCGCACTTCGGACCTGTCGCATCATGCACCCTGTGGTCAGTAAAGAGCAAAATCAGGAGCCTGCGATGACCAGCCTGCCCTTCACGCAAGTCGACGCCTTTGCCGACGCGCCGTTCACCGGCAATCCCGCCGCCGTCATGCCGCTCGATGCGTGGCTGGACGACGACGTGCTTCAGAGGATCGCGGCGGAGAATAATCTGTCGGAAACCGCCTTCACCGTGGCGACGCCTGACGATACCGACGCCGATTACGCCTTGCGCTGGTTCACGCCTGCGGTCGAGGTGAAGCTGTGCGGTCATGCCACGCTTGCGAGTGGGCATGTGCTGATGGCGGGTGACGCGGTGCGGTTTCGCACGCGCCATGCCGGGGTGCTGACCGTCGCGAAGGATGGTGAGGGCTATGCGCTGTCGCTGCCGGCGTGGGAAGTGACGCCGCGCGACTTGCCGGAGCTTGCGGCGGGGCTGGGCGGCAAGCCGGTCGAAGCGCTCTGGCGCGATGGCGGCTACAGCCTGTTCCGGTTCGAGAGCGAGGCGGAGGTCCATGCGCTCGATCCCGACTTCGCGGCCTTGCGCAAGCTGGGTGATACGATGCTGATCGCAACCGCGCCGGGCGAGGCGAGCGACATCGTCAGCCGCGTGTTCGTGCCGGGCGGCGGGGTGGACGAAGATCCGGTGACCGGATCGGCGCATTGCCTGCTAACGCCCTATTGGGCGGCGCGACTGGGCAAGGACAGGATCAGAGCGGTTCAGGCTTCGGCGCGGGGCGGGCGATTGGGTTGCGCGCTGGAGGGCGATCGCATCGTGCTGACGGGGGGGTGCCGGACTGTGATCGAAGGACGGTTCTTCCTTTAAAAATATATCGTCATTCCCGCGAAGGCGGGAATCCATCTGATGCCTTCGCCAGTCGGCACTGCCAGGAGATGGATTCCCGCCTTCGCGGGAATGACGGGGTGATGTCGGGAAATGCTACGTCCTTACCCCGGAAACAATCCCACCAGCTTTGCCAGCGCCCCGCGCACCGCAACGCGCTGTTCCTTCTCGGGCGACATGCCAATCCGCACCACCGTCAGCCGTTGCGAAGGCGAGACGAGGATATATTGCCCGTTATGCCCGACACAGCCGAACAGGCTGTCGGGCGCCTGCCCCGGCATCAGCGCGCTTTCCTCGCTCGCGCGGTTGAGCCAGAGATGCGCGCCATAGGCGGCGTTGCGCGGCGAAGGGGTGCGCATGAAGTCGATCCATTTTTCGGGCAATATCTGATGCCCGTTGGGCGCCCGCCCGCGCAGGCGCAGTAGCTCGCCAAAACGGCCATAGTCGCGCGCCGTCATGTGCATCATGCTGCCGCCGATCATCGTGCCCGCCGCGTCATATTCGGGCGTCAGGCTGGAAAGGCGACCCGGCGCCTTCAGCCGTCCGTCGATGAAGGTCTGCATCGCGCGGCGGCGCACATCGGGATCGCTGCTTGGCGTCAGCATTCGCGTCATGAGGTCGGAGAGGATGATCGAGCTGCCGGTGGAATAGGAAAAGGCGCTGCCCGGCTCATGTGACAGCGGTTTGGCCTCGGCAAAGGCGCGCATGTCCTGCGCCCCGTCGGTGAAGAGCATGCGGACCGTGTCGCCCGTTTCGATCGGGTCGCCATCCTCCTCATGCGCAAGGCCGCTCGTCATCTGGAGCAGTTGGCGCAGCGTGATCTTGCCGCGCGGATCGCCCGGCTGGCCCCAGGCGGCGACCGGTACGGGCGCGTCGAGCGCCAGCCGCCCGTCCGCCACCATCAGCCCGACGAGCGCGGCGGTGACGCTCTTGGCCATCGACCAGGAGAGCAATTTGGTTTCGGGCGAATATCCGGGGGCGTAGCGTTCCGCCACCACCTCTCCATCGCGCAGGACGATCAGCGCCCGGGTTTCGCCCATCGCGTCATCCTCGAACAGCGGATCGATCGCGCCGCGAAGGGCGGATTCGCTCACGACGGCGCTGGCGGACACGCGATAGACCGGCTCCGGGTCAGCCGCCCGCACACCCCACGCGCCCGCCATCACCGCCAGCAGCGCCGCTCCGCCGCAGGCCAGGCCAAGCCGCTTGCCGCTCTTCCCTTCGATCTTCATAAGCCCGGCCATAGTCATGCCCAACCGAGTCGGGAATATGTCGCGCCGACGCACCATCATTTATTCGCTCGCCGCGCTGGCGGTCCTGGCCGCCCTGCTGCTCGGCTGGGCCAGCTATGCGCTGCGCGGGCGGGCGCAATTGGGCGCGGCCTATGGCGCGCGGCTCACCTGTTCGTGCCGCTATGTCGAGGGGCGCGCGATGGGAAGCTGCCAGGACGATCGCGAACCCGGCATGTGGATGGTGCGGCTGGACGACCGGCTCGAAAGCCGGTCGGTGGACGCGAGCGTTCCGCTGCTGGCGCGCAGGACCGCGCGGTTCAAGCCGGGTTGGGGCTGCCTGCTCGACCCGGTGGGGTGAAGAAGCATAGCAGGCTGGTCCCCGCCGCCGTCAACCGCTAGGACGCGCCGGATGACGCGCGACATTTCTACGCTTCTGCACGATATTTTCGGCTTCACCGCCTTTCGCGGGGTGCAGGAACAGGTGGTCGGCCGCGTGATGGCGGGGCAGCCGACGCTGGCGATCATGCCGACGGGGGCGGGCAAGTCGCTCTGTTACCAGTTGCCCGCAGCGGCGCTCGACGGCTGCTGCGTCGTGGTGTCGCCGCTGATCGCATTGATGCATGATCAGTTGCGGGCTGCCAATGCCGTGGGGCTGCGCGCTGCGAGCCTGACCAGTGTGGATGCGGACTGGCGCGAGACGCAGGATCGGCTGCGGGGTGGGGAACTGGACCTGCTCTATGTCGCGCCGGAACGGGCGAGCGGGGAGGGTTTTCGCAGCCTGCTGCGATCGGCGAAGATCACGCTGTTCGCCATCGACGAAGCGCATTGCGTATCCGAATGGGGGCATGATTTCCGTCCCGACTATCGCCTGCTGCGCCCGTTGCTGGACGAGTTTCTCGACGTTCCCCGGCTGGCGCTGACCGCGACGGCGGATGCGCATACGCGGGCCGATATTCTCGTGCAGTTGGGGATACCCGAGGACGGCCTCATCATTTCGGGCTTCGACCGGCCCAACATTCGCTATGCCGTGCATCCCCGCGATGGGCTGAACCGGCAACTGGCGGACCTGCTCGCGGCCAATCCCGGTCCCGGCGTCGTCTATGCGCAGACCCGCGCCGGGACGGAGAAGCTGGCGGAAGCGCTGGGGCGGGGCGGGCGATCGGTGCGCGCCTATCATGCGGGAATGGACCCGGCGCAGCGTGCCGCCAACCAGGCCGCCTTCATCGCCAGCGAGGATATGGTGATGGTCGCGACCGTCGCCTTCGGCATGGGCATCGACAAGCCCGACGTCCGCTTCGTCGCGCATGCCGGGCTGCCCAAGTCGATCGAGGGCTACTATCAGGAATCCGGCCGCGCTGGCCGCGATGGCGAACCGGCGGTGGCGCACCTGTTCTGGGGGGCGGAGGATTTCGCGCGCGCGCGGTTGCGCATCGCCGAACTGGAGCAAAGCCGCCAGCAAGGAGAACGGGCGCGGATCGCGGCGCTTGGGGCGCTCGTCGAGACCGCGACTTGTCGGCGGGCGATCCTGCTGCGGCACTTCGGCGAAGACCCGCCAGCGACGTGCGGCAACTGCGACAATTGCCTTTCGCCGCCTGCCAGCGTCGATGCGACCGAGACGGCGCGCAAATATCTGTCCGCCGTCTATCGTACGGGGCAGAGCTTCGGCGCGGGGCATGTCGAGGCTGTGCTGACGGGCGGCGTTACCGACAAGCTGCGCGAGCGGGGGCATGACAGGATTTCGGTCTATGGGATCGTCGGCGGGGACGAGGCGCGGTTGCTGCGTCCGGTGTCGCGGGCGCTGCTGGTGCGCGACGCGCTGGAGACGACCGAGCATGGCGGGCTGATGCTGGGTCCTAACGCGCGACCGATCCTGCGCGGGGAGGAAGAAGTGCGCATCCTTGTGCCGCCCAAGCGCGAGAGTCGCCGCCGGAATGCGCGCAATGGCTCCGACGCCAATCCGGTGGGCGATCCGCTGTTCGATGCACTGCGCGCCTGCCGCCGCGAACTGGCTCAGGAGGCGGGGGTGCCGCCCTATGTCATCTTTCACGATTCGACGCTGCGCGAGATGGCCGAGCAGCGTCCTTCCACCATCCGCGAGATGAGCCATGTCAGCGGCATCGGCCAGAAGAAGCTCGACGCCTATGGCGACGCCTTTCTCGCGGCGATCCGGCCCTACCTGTAAAAGCGACACTGAAATGGACAGTTGCGCGAGTTGCTCTATTCATAGTTAGCTAACTAATTGTAGGAAATGCTTGAAAACCGGGCTTTCCCGTCGCAAGGCTGCGCCAAGAAGGAGACGCCATCATGTTTCGCAAGCTGACCGATCGCATATTCGTTGCCCCGCAGATCAGCGTCGAGCAGGTTGCGGAGGC
>CAJYHD010000647.1 GCA_913773715.1 uncultured Sphingobium sp. | reverse complement strand
GCAGCTTCTGAGCGCCCGCCGTCCCTTCGCGGACATAGAGCGGTGTCTGGTTCTCCAGCCCCTTGTTATAGCCGAAGAAATAGCGCCCGCCCGCCTTGCGCGGCACGGTATAGCGACCATGCGACAGCAAAGCCTGCATCCGGCGCTTGAGCGTGTCGCGACCCGGCAGATCGTCGATATAGCGCCGGGTAAGCGCATTTTCCTGCGTTATCCAATCGCCCACGGCGGGATCGGCGCGCAGGTCGTTTTCCAGCCAACGGTAGGGATCGGCCACCTTCACGCCGAAATGATCCTCGAGCAGATCAAGGCGGCGGGTGGCGGGATAGCGAAGCGCCGGAGCGCGCGGCCCCGTGGCCACCTCGTCCGGCGTCGCTGGCGCAGCATGGGCCTCTACGATGCTCGACAGCAGGAGCATTGGCAGCAAAGTCAGGCGAAGCGGCCCGCGCATCCTCTCGTCACTCTTTTCCCAAAATCTCGACCGGAAACGAAACAGGCCGCCGCTCCTTTCAGAGCTGCGGCCTGCGTCTATCTGCTTCGGTTCAGCGGACCGGAAGGATCAGGCTGCTTCCAGCTCGTCCTCGTCGGCGCTCTGGACCGGACCGGAATCCTGACCCTTGGCATCGACGTCGCGATCGACCAGTTCGATGATCGCGACCGGCGCGGCGTCCGATGCGCGGAAACCGGCCTTGATGATGCGGGTGTAGCCGCCGTCACGATCCTTGTAGCGCTCGGCCAGAACCTCGAACAGCTTCACCAACTGCGCGTCGTCCTGAAGGCGCGACTGGGCCAGGCGACGGTTGGACAGGCCACCCTTCTTCGCCAGCGTGATCAGCTTTTCGACGTAGGGACGCAGTTCCTTCGCCTTGGCGACGGTGGTGGTGATCTGCTCGTGCTTGATGAGCGAAGCCGCCAGGTTGCGGAGCAGGGCGGTGCGGTGACCGGCGCTGCGCTGAAGCTTACGATGACCAACCTTGTGACGCATATCTCTTTCCTTCGTTCGTTAAGGGGCCGGATAAGGTACCCCAAACCAGGCGACCGTTAGGGGTGGTCGCCCATTCACCCAAATTCCGTTCGGTTCGAGCTTGTCGAGAACTGTTCTCGACCGACGCTTCTCGGCAAGCTCGAAGCTGCTCGAACCGGACGGATTATCTTAACCCAGCAGCTCCTGCTCGAGCTTCTTGGCCATTTCCTCGATATTTTCGGGCGGCCAGCCGGGGATGTCCATGCCGAGGCGCAGACCCATGGACGACAGCACTTCCTTGATTTCGTTCAGCGACTTGCGGCCAAAATTGGGGGTGCGCAGCATCTCGGCTTCGGTCTTCTGGACCAGATCGCCGATGTAGATGATGTTGTCGTTCTTGAGGCAGTTGGCCGAGCGGACCGACAGCTCCAGTTCGTCGACCTTCTTGAGCAGGTAACGGTTGATCTGGTTCGTGTCGCTCTCGCCTTCCGACGATGCGGCGGCAGCGGCATGACCCGTTGCGGGGCCAGCGGCGGGCAGCGCGTCCTCGAAGTGGACGAACAGCTGCAACTGGTCCTGAAGGATGCGCGCAGCATAGGCCACGGCGTCTTCCGGCGTCACGGTGCCGTCGGTTTCCAGCGTCAGCGACAGCTTGTCATAGTCCAGTTCCTGGCCGACGCGGGTGTTGTCCACCTTGTAGGCGACCTGACGGACCGGCGAATAGAGCGCGTCGACCGGGATGAGGCCGATCGGCGCGTCGGCCGGGCGGTTGGCGACGGCGGGCACATAGCCCTTGCCGACGTCGGCGGTCAGTTCCATGTTGAGCGTCGCGCCCTGATCCAGGTGACAGATCACCAGATCGGGGTTCATCACCTCGATATCGCCGACGACGCTGATGTCGCCAGCCTTGACCACGGCGGGGCCGGTGGCCGACAGCTGAAGGCGCTTGGGGCCTTCGCCCTCCATCTTCAGCGCGACCTGCTTGATGTTGAGGACGATGTCGGTCACGTCTTCACGGACGCCGGCAAGCGACGAGAATTCGTGCAGGACGTTCTCGATCTTGATCGAGGTGACCGCCGCGCCCTGAAGCGAGGATAGAAGAACCCGGCGCAGCGCGTTGCCGAGCGTCAGGCCGAAACCGCGCTCCAGCGGTTCGGCAACGAAGGTCGCCTTGCGCTTGCCGTCGCCCGACGTCTTGATCTCGAGGCTGTTGGGCTTCTTCAATTCCTGCCAGTTCTTCATGTTGACAGTCATGTAATTCCCCTGGGAATGTGGCCGGAGCGCTTATGATCCTGAACCCGACAGGACGCTCGGCCGATGCAAACGGGCAAAGGGGCGACGCGTCCGCCGCCCCCGAAATCGCTCTGTCGTCGGTTAGACGCGGCGACGCTTGGACGGACGCACGCCGTTGTGCGGGATTGGCGTCACGTCGCGGATCGAGGTAATGTGGAAGCCGACGGCCTGAAGCGCGCGCAGCGCCGATTCACGGCCCGAACCCGGACCCTTGACTTCGACTTCGAGCGTGCGGACGCCATGTTCGGCGGCCTTGCGACCCGCGTCTTCGGCGCAGACCTGCGCGGCGTACGGGGTCGACTTGCGGCTGCCCTTGAAGCCCATCATGCCGGCCGAGGACCACGAAATCGCGTTGCCCTGGGCGTCGGTGATGGTCACCATGGTGTTGTTGAAGCTGGCGTTGACGTGCGCGACGCCGGCCGAGATGTTCTTGCGCTCACGGCGCTTAATGCGCTGGGGTTCGCGTGCCATTTTGCTCTATCCTACTGAAATCTTGTGTTGCTGGAGGCTGTGCCCAGTTGAGGACTGCCTCCGGCGGAGAAGAAGACGAAACAGTCCCCCGGACTGTTTCTTACTTCTTCTTACCGGCGATCGGCTTGGCCTTGCCCTTGCGGGTGCGCGCATTGGTGTGCGTGCGCTGGCCACGCACCGGCAGGCCCTTGCGATGACGCAGGCCGCGATAGCAGGCGAGGTCCATCAGGCGCTTGATGTTCATCGCGGTTTCGCGACGCAGATCGCCTTCGACGGTCAGGTCGGCGTCGATGGCTTCGCGGATCTGGAGGACTTCGGCGTCCGACAGGTCCTGAACGCGGCGGCTGTGGTCGATACCCAGCTTGTCGGCGATCGAAACGGCGGTGTGACGGCCGATGCCGTGAATGTAGGTGAGCGCGATGATCACGCGCTTGTTGGTCGGGATGTTGACACCCGCGATACGTGCCATGGTAAGTAAATCTCCTGCTCCACAGGGCGGCGCGGGGCCGGCCTATCTCAAAGCGTCAGGCCATCGGTCCCTGGCGAGGATAGATGGCCAATTCCTGTTCCCCATGACGCAAAAAAGACGGCCGGTGCAGGACGCACCGCCGCTCACCGGCGTGTTGGGGAACAGCGCCCTTAGCGATTCGGCCCATCGCTGTCAATCGTCGCGCCCGCGTGACGGGCCGACCCAGGCGCTCGACGGCTCGCCCTTTTCGCCCTTGAGCGGCACGGTGCAGTCCGGCATGAAACCGCGATGCCTTTTCCAAAGTTCCCTTCGCCCTCCCTTGCCGCATCGCTCTCTAGCCTCGCCCTACTGGCGGGCTGTGTGGGGCCAGGCGAGCCGCAACGCCCCGTGCCAACGCCTTTGCCCCGGCCAGCCCCGGTGCGCCCCACTCCCGAGCCTGCGGCAACCCCGCCGCCGCCCGCGCCGGTCGAGTGGCAATATCGACCCGCCGCGCCGGGTGACTGGAGCTATGCCATAGAGGCGAACGGATCGATCGCGCGCTTCGGCCTTTCCCCCGCCAGCCCGCAGCTGACGCTCCGCTGCGACCGGGCCGGCCGCCGCATCACGCTCGCGCGGGCGGGCGTGGCGCAGGGCAATGCTCTCACCATCCGCACAAGCTATGGCGCGCAAAGCTGGCCCGCCGGAATCGATCCCGCCGCTGGCCTGGTCGCTGCGCGGACTGCGTCCGACACCGCCTGGGATCAGATCGCCTACAGCCGCGGCAAGATCGCGGTGGAGGCGGCGGGCGCGGCACCTCTGATCGTGCCGGCCTGGGCCGAAATCGGTCGCGTGATCGAGGATTGCCGCTGATACGAAAACGACGCGCCGCGCCGGGCGAAGCGGACGCAGAAGTATGATTCCGAAAAAGAAAAATACAAGTCTTGATCGCTCACTCCATCTGATTCACATTCCGTTTTGTGGACGGTGAAACGGCGCAGCCGCCAAGCCGGTCACGAGGGCTCAACATAGCGAAAGGAGGTGATCCGATGTCTCATGGTTCAGCAGTGAGGTCGGTCAAGTCCATTCGGGAAATGCGCCGCTGAGCGACGCCGCTGCGTCGGTCCAGCCGGACGGAGCCTATCACCAGTGCCGAAATACAGGCCCTGGCTCCTGACGGCAAGACAGCGCGATTTTCATTTCCCAAGGGCGGCACTTCCGGCCGCTGACCATGTCAATGATGGGCCGTCGGAGCTTCGCGCATCCGGCGGCCCCTCTCATGTCTGGGGTTCTTTATTCATGCACACCCAAACCCGTTCGGGCTGAGCTTGTCGAAGCCCTCTTTGTTAGGGAAAGAAGAGAACCCTTCGACAGGCTCAGGGCGAACGGGGAATTGTTCTAAACCACCGGCGTCGGGAGCTTCTCCCCCGCAAAATGCGCCTCCAGATTGGCGACGACCAGATCGGCCATCGCTCCGCGCGTATGCACCGTGGCGCTGCCCTGATGCGGTTGCAGCACGACATGATCCATCGCCAGCAGCGCGTCTGGCACCTGCGGTTCCTTGGCGAACACATCCAGCCCCGCACCACCGATCCGCTTGTCGGCGAGCGCCGCCACCAGCGCATCCTCGTCGATCACGCTGCCCCGGCTGATGTTGACGATCACGCCGTCTGGCCCCAGCGCATCGAGCATCGCACGATCCACCAGCTTCGCCGCCTCCGGTCCGCCCGATGTCGCGACGATGATGACCTCGCTCTTCCGCGCGAAGGCGATGGGATCAGCGATATAGCGATAGGGCGTATCCTCCGCCTCCCGCCGATTATGATAAACGATCTCACCCGCGACAGGCTCCAACCGCCGGGCGATGGCGCGTCCGATCCGGCCCAGCCCCAATATCCCGATCCGCCGCCCGGTCACCCGCCCGGATAGCGCAGGCTTCTTGCCGCCTTCCCAAGCACCCGACCGCACCAGCCGGTCGTTCGCGGCGATGTTGCGGACCGTCGCATAGAGCAGCCCGACGGCGAGGTCAGCCACATCGTCGGTCAGCACGTCGGGCGTGTTGCTGACGCGGATGCCCTTGGCGCGGGCATGATCGATATCGACCTTGTCATAGCCGACCGAGAAAAGTCCAATCATCTCCAGCTTGGGCAACGCATCCATGATTGCCGCCGACGCGCCCACCGACCCGAAACTCACCAACCCCCGCGCTTCCCGAACCGCACCGGGAAGCATTGCAAGATCGGCCTCCGCAGGCACGCAATGGACGGTGAAGCGGCGTTCCAGCTGCTGCATCAGATAGGGGTAAAGCGGGCCATAGGCGACGACGACGGGGCGCAGAGTTTCAGTCATGCCGCCCATCTAGGGCCTGCCACGCTGAAGCGCCAGATTGACAGCGCCGCGCCCCAGTCCTAGCCCGACCGCATCATGGCAAGCGTCCCCCTGAGCGAAGACAGCCGTTTCGGCCTGCGCCGGCAGGTTCGCCTGACCGGGCCGTTGCGCCTGTCGGGCGGGGCAAGCCTCGGCCCGGTCGACATCGCCTACGAAACCTACGGCGCGATGAATGCGGACAAGTCCAATGTCATCCTCATCTGCCACGCACTGACCGGCGATCAATATGTCGCGTCGGACCACCCCGTCACCGGCAAGCCGGGCTGGTGGTGGCGCATGGTCGGCGAAGGCAAGCCAATCGACCCGGCGCGCCACTTCATCATCTGCTCCAACGTCATCGGCAGCTGCATGGGATCGTCCGGTCCCGCCAGCATCGACGCGGCGAGCGGCACGCCCCACGCCATGCGCTTTCCCGTCATCACCATCGCCGACATGGTGCGGGCGCAGGCGTTGCTGCTCGATCATCTGGGCGTCGACGGACTGGCCGCGGTCGTCGGCGGATCGATGGGCGGCATGCAGGCGCTCACTTGGCCCACGCTCTTCCCCGACCGGGTGGAACGCTGCGTCGTGATCGCCTCCACCGCCCGCCACAGCGCGCAGAATATCGCCTTCCACGAAGTGGGCCGCCAGGCAATCATGGCCGACCCCAACTGGCGTGGCGGCGATTACTATGCCGACGGCCAGATCCCGAGCGCGGGCCTCGCCGTCGCGCGGATGGCGGCGCACATTACCTATCTGTCCGAAGCGGGCCTGACCGAAAAGTTCGGGCGGCGGCTTCAGGGGCGTGACGCGAAGACTTTCGGCTTCGACGCGGACTTCCAGATAGAGAGCTATTTGCGGCATCAGGGGTTGAGCTTCGTCGAGCGGTTCGACGCCAACTCCTATCTCTACATCACCCGCGCGATGGACTATTACGACATCGCCGAGGATCATGGCGGATCGCTCGCCACAGCGTTCACGGCGACCAAGGCGCGCTTCTGCCTCGTCAGCTTCGATACCGACTGGCTTTATCCGACCGCCGAGTCCCGCGTCATCGTCCACGCCCTGAACGCAGGCGGCGCGCAGGCGAGCTTCGTCGAACTGTCCAGCCCCTTCGGACATGACGCCTTCCTGCTCGAAAGCCCGGAGCTGAACCGCGTCGTGGACGGCTTCCTGCGCGGCGGACGGGCATGAGCGCGGCGTTGCGCCCCGACCTTGCGCTCATCGCGCGGACGGTGCGACAGGACGCGCGCGTGCTGGATGTCGGCTGCGGCGATGGCGCGCTGATGGCGGCGCTGCGCGACGGAGCAGGCGTGGATGCGCGCGGGTTGGAACTCGACGCGTCCAACGTCGCCTCGGCGGTCGAGCGCGGCCTGTCGGTGGTGCAGGGCGACGCCGATACCGATCTCGCTTATTATCCCGACGCCAGCTTCGACTACGCGATCCTCAGCCAGACACTCCAGACGACGCGACGGCCCGACCTAGTGGTCGAGGAACTGCTGCGCATCGGGCGGCAGGCCTTTGTCTCCTTCCCCAATTTCGCGCATTGGCGTGGGCGGCTTTCGCTACTGTGGGGCGGGCGGATGCCGGTAACGCGGCTGCTGCCCGACACCTGGTACGACACGCTTAACATCCATCACCTGACCGTCGATGATTTCCGCGCGCTGGTGAAGGATCGCGGCTGGAAGATCGACGGGCAATGGTTCCTGAAGGGCGATCGCGAAACCACGCACGCCAACGCCAACCTGTTCGCTGAGCACGCCGTGTTCCTGCTGCGGCTATAGGCGAAAATCCCGCTTACTGCGGCGCAAGCGTATCCATGATCTGCCGCACCGGAGTGATGTCATACCCCGCCGCTGCCGCCTGCGCGGATAGCACATCGGGATTGTCGCCAAAGGCGACAATC
>CAJYHD010000646.1 GCA_913773715.1 uncultured Sphingobium sp. | reverse complement strand
GAAGCTGGCAGCGGCCTGCCGGCAGGCAGGCTATCGCTATTGATCTCACCGCGCGATCGGCACCTGATCGATCCGCGTGGTCCAGGACGGGCTCTTGAAAGCACGCTTGGTGTCGTAGCTCTTCTGGCCAAAGCCCTCGGAGGCAAGCCGCATCGTGTTGCGGCCGAACCGCCCGTTGAGCCCGTCGATCGCGGCGAGCAGGGCAGGGGATCGCGGATCGGGCACCGCGAACAGGTCGGCCTGGTGCGCGGTCATCGGCTCCAGCCCCTCGAGCATGACGCCGCACTTGGTGTAGACGCCGCCAGTTTCGTACATGACATCCGCCATGCGGCCCGCCATACCGCCGATCACGCGCGGATCATTGGTCGCCGGCGACAGCCGCGCTATGCGCGAGGCGGACGGCGCGTTGGGCTTGAACCGGCTTCCGTGGGCAAAGGCGATCAGGCGGGTGGCAGCGAGATCCTGCGCGCGGATCTTCTCGGCCGCGCGGACCGCGCGGCGCACCATCGCCTCGCGCAGCGCCGCGACCTCGCGCACCGGCTCACCGAAGCAGCGGGTCACCGCGGTCGCCTTGGACGGGGGCGGCTCCGGCTCGAAATCGGTGCATTCGACGCCGTTCAGCTCGCGCACGAGCCGCTCCAGCACCACCGTCCCCACGTCGCGCGCGACCTCCGGGGGGAGGGCGGCAAGATCGGCCGTCGTCCTGACGCCGAGCGGTCGCAGCCGCTCGGTCATCGCTCGCGCGATGCCCCAGACCTCCTCGACCGGCCATTGCGCGAACAGGCGCCGCCGCAGCTCGATGTCGTGCAGGTCGACCACGCCCTTCCAGACCTTCTCCGACGCCTTAGCGAGGGCGTTGGCAACCTTGCTCAGCGTCCGGGTCGGGCCAAGCCCGATGCGGATCGGCAGGCCCGTCGCACGCTTGACGGCCGCGATCACGCGGTGCGCGGCCGCCACGTCGCCCAGGCCGTTCGGGAGCACCGGCAGGCGAAAGAACGATTCGTCGATCGAGTACACCTCGACCGTGCAACTGTGCTCGGCGAGGACCTGATTGAAGCGACGATTCATGTCGGCATACAATTCGTAGGAACTGCTGCGGTATTGGATGCCATGCTCGCGGACGATATCACGAATCTTGAACATCGGCGCACCCATCTTGATGTGCAGCGCCTTGGCCTCCTCGGAGCGCGCGATGGCGCAGCCGTCCTATGCCGAGCAAGAGATTATATCGAGCCGTACGCGTAAACATCGCCGAAATTTGCAAAAGGCGGCTTTGAAAGGCTGGATAAGAGTTCGCGATCTGGGAGGGTGCAACTCGCAACGAGGCGCTTGCCGACAGGTCCACCCACGATGCTTCCAGTCGACGGCGACGTCGTTTTTAGAGGAGCCGAGCTGGCGGCGGCTCCGGCTTTAGCAGGATCAGAAACTCGGCAGAGACCGCTGGCAAGGCAGAGCGGATGGTCGGCATGGAAGATTGGCTGTAGCCGTCTGGCCGTACGTGTTTTGTTGTCGAGCACTTACCACAATCTTCGACGGACCGTGCTTATGGCTGTCATCATCTCGGCCTGTCGGTACCGTCGCCCATGCGCTGCCACCTTTGAATGCATCGGCAAACCTCGCCTGCAGAGCTGGTTAAACGACGGTACGCACCTAGGCACCTCCAAGATTATGGCTCGCTCGGACGAAGTGCCCGACGTCGGCCGTCGTTGTCAGGAGGGCATGGACGCCGACCATCAGCATCAAGGCGGCAATCGAGAATGGATTCGTGGCAAGCGACGCGAGCGCGAGGAAGGTCAAGGATGCGAGCAGATTCGAAAGCCGAGCCACTCGTGACTCGCTTCCAGGTCGGGACTTGATGGCGCCGCGATCATGACACGCGAGCGGCTTCGGAACGCAGGGCAGCTCCGATGAGTCAAGAACGCGGCGTTTATCCGCATCCATGCGCCAGACCCGCAATCGCTCTTGGAGCGTGGCCATGACTGCATCCAGCTCAAGCGCAACTTCCGGTACGAATCGCACGCTTGGCAGAGCGGTCGCTAAACTCGCGACCGCCCCGATGAACGCTCCGTGATCTGACTCAGCGCGAGCCAGTTCGACGTGGATCAGCAGGGCTTCCAGTTCCGAGAACGTTCGCAGGCAGCTCGCGGCTGTGAGGCGGTCGATGCCCCCTCTTGCCATGTAGGTGCGGAGCGCGGCGGCAGTCGGCGGCCGATCAATAAGGATTGCCCATGCCGGGCTGCGGAAGAAGGCGGCGCTGCCAGGTACGACCTCCTCCATCCGGTCGATGAAGCCGCCAGGACGGTCGCGCGGTACGTGCAATCCCTTCTCGTAACGTTCGTACAGTCGGTCCTGCAACGGCCGGTCCGCCGTGTTCAGCGTCGAACCTGACAAGACTTTCATGCCGCGCCAACGCCGGTTTGATTCGGCCATGTAGAGTTTGGTTACGATTACAAGGAAGGGGTGCCGGCGACGACGGTCGACCATGGGAGCCTCCGCAACGCGATAGATTTATGTGCCCTGTGTATTACAGCGACGGCCTAGCGCAACCAGTGGTGACTCGACGAAAGGAGCACTAGTGGTCGACGTGGAAGAGCCGGACGCGACGTCCGAGCGGGCAGAGGTGCGCAGCACAATGCTCGCCGCCTTCGGCCCTGTCCTCAAAGGCAGCGATCTCGTCCGCGCGCTCGGTTTCGATACGATGGAGGCTCTGCGCCAGGCCAAGCGGCAGAAACGAGTAGGAGTCACGGTGTTCACGGCACCCGCCCGCAAGGGCCTGTTCGCCTATACGTGCGACGTCGCCGACTGGCTGTGCGACCTACGCATGGGCGCGAAAGGAGGGGAGCCATGACCTGACAACCATCCGCTACGCCCGAAATGCAGCGAACCCCGGACATGGGGATGTCCGAGGTCCGTAGAAACGGCTCTTAACCGAACCGCTGTTTCCGGCATTTCGATCCGCTTGTCAATCGCGGACGGTGCATATGCGTCGTCCGGCGATGCCCTGTGCCGGGAGTAACCGTCATGCCTGAGATCACATCCGAAACAAGTCACCGTCCTGGCTTCGAGCTCGTCGTCGCGCTCATGAAACGGTACGCCGAGAACGACATGGATACGGCTGCGCTGCTGCCGGTCACCTCCGAGCAATTCCTGGACCGCTTCCTCCGCGCTAGCGGGTGTCCACGATCGCTCCGCTTCGTCAGGCCGGCAATCAACCAGTTTACGTCATGGTTCGGCGGCCCACAGGCCGTGATGATGGCCGATGCAGCCACGCTGAGTCGCTACCGCCAGCACCTCTATAGACTGCCGATCCGCACAACCTTCGATGCCGAATATCGCTCGCGCAGTCTGGGGTATGTGGCCCGGCTGCTACTCTACCTCCAGTACCAGGGGCTGTGCTCGTCGCACGGCTGGGACGGCGACGATGCCGACCTGTGCATCCGCTTCCGCGATGCGCTGCTCGAGAAAGGCTTCGGTCACCAGAATGCCAACCAGCACGGCCTGCACGCCGCGCACCTGATCGCCTGGGCTAGGCTCCAGGGCAGGAACCGCACGGAACTAAACGCTCGCGCGATCGCCGACTTCGTCGGTCACCGCTGTGCTTGCGGACTCGTCAATGTAGGCAAAGCGGCCATACCGACGTACCAGCAGACCAGGCGAAGGGCGGCGGTGCGGTTCCTCCGTTTCGCTGCCGGAGGCGATCCTCTGCTGGAAGAGGGGGTAGTCGCCCGCGCCACGCGGGTGGCGAGACCACGGTCGGCAAGCGCGGCCGCTTATGAGGAGTGGCTCGTCCATCATCGCGGCTTGGCGCCCTTCACGATTCAGTCCTACATGAACGAGCTGCTGCAATGGCAGAAGACGCTCGGTGAGGACGCCGGGACCTACACGGCGACGCGGATACGAAGGCTGGCGCGGCGCGAGTTGGAGGGGCGGTCGCCTACCGCCCAGAGTCGCTTCATCACGGTGATGAGGAGCTACCTGCGCTTTCGGGCAAGCCGGGGAGAGTGCGCGCCCGCGCTCGCCGACTGCCTGATCTCGCGCCCGACCTACAGCCTCGGAACGGTGCCGCGGAGCCTGCCCTTCGAGACGCTGAGGGGCGTGATCGCCGCATGCGATCTCGCCAAGCCTGCCGGTATTCGCGATCGCGCCCTGCTGACGCTTCTCCTTGAGACAGGCATGCGCGCGGCAGAGGTGGCGAGGCTCCGACTCCAGGACATCGACTGGGAACGGGCCCTCGTCACCGTGCGCGGCAAGAGCGGTCAGGCGTCGATCATGCCGCTGACGCAGGACAGCGGCGACGCCATCCTAGACTGGCTCGAACGCGCGCGGCCGTCCACGGACGACGACGCTCTGTTCGTACGCCTAAGGGCGCCGCACGTCGGGTACCACCACAATGGCGCGGTGACCGCGATCGTATGCCGAGCGCTTGAGCATGCGGGACATAAGCGAGTGGGAGGTGCGCACCTGTTTCGCCACGGCCTCGCCAGGAAGCTGCTGAAGGAAGGTGCCGGCCTGCCGTCCATCGCGGGCGTGCTCCGGCACCAGTCGCTCGATACCACCATGATTTACGCGAAGGTCGATGAGAACGGTCTTAAATCCGTCACGCGGCCGTGGCCGGGAGACGCTCGATGATTGCGGCGGTGGAACGCTACCTCGCGCTGCGCGCCCAGCTTGGCTACCAGGATACCGATCTCCGGCGATCGCTGCGACAGTTCGCCGCTTTCGCGGCGAAGCGAGGCGCGACGCGGCTGCGCAACGACGACGTCCTGGCGTGGGTCGATCCGATCGAGAGCGGCTACGCGCGAAAGCGCCGGCTCGACTGGATCGCGAATATGGGCACGTTCCTGCGCGCCGAGGACGGGCGGCACGAGATCCTTCCGTCGCGCTACGCCTCCCGCATGGGCCCGCCGGGCAGGCCCATGCCCTTCGTGTACTCCGACGAGGAGATCGTGCGCGTCATGGACGGCTTCGGGTCGCTCGGTCTGTCGCACCCGTACGACGCACCGACCTACCGCGCTATTGTTGGCCTAATAGCGGCGACCGGCATGAGGCTCGGCGAGGCGCTGAACCTGTCGCTGGCCGACGTGAACGGGCATGAGCTGTTCATCCGGCAGACGAAGTTCAACAAGGACCGCCTCGTCTTCGTGGACGACAGCACGAGGCGCGCGCTCGATCGCTATCTTGCGCTGCGGCCGCCCGAGCTCGACGCCCCCAAACTGTTCGTCATCTGGACCAACCGAACGCCGAGTTCCGTCACGGTCGACCAGGTCTTCCGGCGATGCAGGAACTACCTCGGTCTGGAAGGCAGAGGCGGCAGCGGACCGCCACGCATCCACGATCTGCGGCATACCTTCGCGATCAGGTCGCTTGCCGAGTGCGCCCATGACGAGAAGCATGTCGCTCATCACATCGTGGCGCTCAGCACGCATCTGGGCCACGTCAGCGTTAAGGACACCTACTGGTACCTGCGCCTTCTGCCCGAAACTAAGCTCGCCATCACACAGGCTATGGAGGATATGCGCCATGCGTAGCCGTATGCCCAGCGACGTGCCGACGCTCGTGTCGGCCTATCTCGACCAGCATCTCGTCCGCAACCGCGGCCTCAGCCCCAGAACCCGCCAGGTCTATGCCGACTCGCTGCTCCTCTTTCTACGCTATGTCTCGGCGAGGACGGGCGTCGCGCCGGATCGTCTCCAGTTCGGCGACCTCGACCCGGACACGGTTCTGGCGTTCCTCGCGTACCTTGAGGAGGAGCGCGGCAATTCGGTGCGCTCGCGCAACCTGCGCCTGTGTGCGCTCAAGTCGTTCTTCGGCTATGCCGGGTTCCGCAACCCGGCGCTGCTGGACCAGGTGTCCAGGCTCAACCTCATCCAGGGCAAGCGGTACCGCAAGGGCGTGGTCGCGTACCTCGACACGGAGGAAGTAACCGCGATCCTGGATGCGCCGGACCTCGCGACACCTTTTGGGCTGCGGGATCGGGCGTTGCTGCTGGTCACCTACGCCTATGGCCTGCGCGTGTCCGAGGCGTTGAACCTCAGCCTTGGCGACGTCTGGCTCGGCCGCAATCCGAATATGGCGGTGCTGGGCAAGGGCGGCAGGCGGGACGAGATGCCGCTGCTGCCCCAGCATGTGGACGTGCTGAGAGCGTGGATTGACGCGCGCCCGAAAACGCCGTCGCAGGCGGTTTTCCTGAACAGGGTGGGCGAGCCGCTCACGCGCGATGGTTTCGCGTACCTGCTAACCAAGTATGCAAAGATCGCCGCGCGGAC
>CAJYHD010000645.1 GCA_913773715.1 uncultured Sphingobium sp. | reverse complement strand
ACAGCGCGCCATCTTCGAACAAGAACTGGCGCCGATCTTCGACAAGGGCTTCGTGCGCTGGCTCACCAGCCAGCCCGCCTCGCTCTTCGGCCTCGGCATTCCGCCCGCGCAGTTCGAGGCGCTGGCGGGGGATTCGCGCATGGATGACGTGCTGAAGGCGCGGCTCAAGAAGCTCGCCTGCGACTTCGACCTCAAGGACAATTATTTCGCGGTGCAGGCCTTCGGACGCGGCTATGCCGGGGGCGAGGGGCCATTGCCGCCCTATCTTCAGGCCGCAAACCATGAAGTCGTGCGTGACCGCGCCGAGCGGGTCGATGTGCGGCACGTCAACTTCACCGATTTCCTCGCCAGCCAGCCCGCGGCTTCCTGCGACCGCTATATCCTGCTCGATGCGCAGGACTGGATGGACGACGCGCAGTTGAACGCGCTCTGGGCGCAAATCACGCGGACGGCAAAGCCCGGTGCGCGCGTGCTGTTCCGCACCGCCGGCGAGCCGAGCATCCTGCCCGGTCGCGTGGCGGACGCGGTGCTGGATCGCTGGGACTATCGCGCGGACGCGTCGCTTGGCTTCACCGCCCGCGACCGCTCGGCCATCTATGGCGGCGTCCACCTCTACGTCTTGAAGGACGCGTGAAGTGAGCGATCATGGGCGGTTGATGGATGGCGTCTATCGGCGTCAGCGGCATATCTACGACCTCACCCGCAAATATTATCTGCTGGGGCGAGACGGATTGATCGCCGACCTTGCGCCTCCGCAGGGCGGCGCGGTGCTGGAGATCGGCTGCGGCACCGGCCGCAACCTGATTGCGGTGGGCAGGGCATGGCCGGGCGCCAAACTCTATGGCGTCGATATATCGCGTGAAATGCTGGACACGGCGTCCACCAATGTCGGCAAGGCCGGAATGGCCGATCGCGTCACTCTGGCGCAGGGCGACGCATGCCGCTTCGATGCGCAGGCGCTGTTCGGGCGCGACCGGTTCGAGCGCATCTTCATCAGCTATGCGCTTTCGATGATACCGGGCTGGCGCGAAGCGCTGGCGCAGGCGGCGATTTGCGTCGCATCGGGCGGACGATTGGAGATCGTCGACTTCGGCCAGCAGGATCGTCTGCCCGCCGTCTGGAAGCGCGCGCTGTTCGGCTGGCTCGCCAGGTTCCATGTCTCGCCACGCGGCGACATGGCGGCGGCAATCGAGGCCTTGTCCCGCGATCTTGGCGGCCTGCCGCACAGCCGCTCCCTCTATCGCGGCTATGCGGTGCGGGGCGGCTGGATCAGGGTGTGACGCGCCCGCGCCGCGCCCACCAGTAGAAGGGCAGGCCACCAGCAATCAGCAGGAAGCTGGAACCGCTCGCGACCAGCCCCGCGCCCCACAATGTCCAGCAGGCATAGGCTAGCCCGATGACGGCGGCTGGCACGGCGATGCGGAAGCGGATGCTCGCCAGCGCGCAGCCGACATAGAGCCACAGGGTCGCCGACGTCGCGAGCAGCGCCATCGCCGTGAACAGCGCCACCAGCCCTTGCAGGCTGTTCGCCAGCAGCATCAGGCTTGCGAGACAGGTGGACAGGATCAGCCCGCGCACCGGCGTTCCCTTGGCGTCCGTCACGGCGAGCCAGCGCGGCAACTCCCCGGCACGCGCCATCGCCAGCGGTACCTCGCCCTGCAACAGCGTCCAGCCATTGAGCGCGCCAAGGCAACTCACAACCACGAAGATCGCGATGTAGCGCGCCGGTTCCGCCGACCAGTAATGCGCGACGAACGCACCGAAGGGCGACCCCGTCTGCGTCAGATGCGGCGGCAGAGTCAACGCGATGCCGGAACATACGACCAGATAGATGAGACCCGTTGCCGCCGTCCCGATCAAAGTCGCGCGCGGAATGGTTCGGGCCGGATCGCGCACCTTGTCCGCCGCGACGCTCGCCGATTCAAAGCCCAGCAGCGCCCAGAGCGTCAGCGCCGCCGACGCCGTGATCCCGGCTCCGGTAAATCCGGCGGCGGGGAAGGGGGCGACCTCCGCCCGTCCGCTGCCCAGGATCATCGCCAGAAGCACCAGTACGACGACGATCGGCACCAGCTTGACGATCGTCGTGCCGATCTGCGTCACCCCCGCCGCGCGCGCGCCGATCAGGTTGATGCCCGTCGTCGCCCACAGGAAGAAGATCGAGGCCGCCGCTCCCATGCCCGGCTGGCGCAGCGCAGGCATGATGCTCGACAGATTGGCGGTCGCCGCGACCGCTATGGTGACGTTGGTGAAGATGAGCGAGAGCCAGTAGATCCACCCGATCGCGAAACCGGCGAGCGGGCCATAAGCGCGCGCGATCATCTGCGATGCGCTTGCATCCGGTATCGCTACCGTCAGCCGCGCGATGACGAAGGCGAGCAGCAGCGACCCCGCGATGGTGAACAACCATCCCGCCACCGCATCCCACCCGAAGGGCGCGAGGCTCGCGGGCAGCAGGAACACGCCCGACCCGATCATGTTGCCCACGACCAGCGCGATGCAGGCGGCAAGGCCCAGGCTGCGGGCAGAGGAGGGCGGCGGGGCGGCGTCGGAACTCATGCCGAAGCTGCTATAACGAACCGTCTGGATTGACCAGAGCGGCTCGCTACGCGCGTCGCTTCGATCCCGAAACGTTAACAAAAGCTTCCGCAATCATGCTGTTCGCGCAATCGCGATCGTTCATATTGCATTTGCGAAAAGACGCCCGGGGGCCCAGATGGCGGACAACGCTGACATGCAGCGCATCCCCACAATAGAGGTCACCATGTTCTCGCTTATCTCGCTCTATTTTGCCTATCGCCGTGACGTCGTCACCGCCGAACGCTATGTCGCCGCGCTGAACAAGGTCGCGCCTGCCGACACCGTCGTCGCCGACATTCGCGAAGAAGAACAGATCCAGCTGCCGCTCGCCGCCTGATCCTGACGCGATAAAGGCGGCACGTCCGATCAGGGACACGCCGCCTTCGCGACCTTTTCTGAAAAAGCGGTATCAGGCCGCCAGAAATTCTTCGGGGTCGAGCGCCATCAGCGCTTCCGCGCCGCCCTCCATCTTCCGCCGCAGCGCGCCCGCATCGGGCATGATCCGCTCGGCAAAGAAGCGCGCCGTTACCAGTTTCGCTTGCAAAAACTTGGCGTCACCTTCGCCCGCGTCGAGCAGTTCGACGGCAGCCTTGCTCATGCGCAGCCACATGAGGCCGGTCGCGACGATGCCGAGGATGTGCATATAATGATGCGCGCCCGCCCCGGCATTTTCGGGGTTCTTCATCGCATTCTGCATCAGCCACATGGTCGCCGCGCCCAGCTGCCCGCTCGCCTTTTCCAGCGCATCGGCAAAGTCGCTCAGCTTCTCGTTCCCTTTGGCCGCCGCGACTTCCTCGCCGACGACCTTCAGGAACGCCTGTAGCGCACGTCCGCCGTTCTGCGGCAGCTTGCGACCGACAAGATCCATCGCCTGTACGCCATTGGTGCCTTCGTAGATCTGGGCGATGCGGGCGTCGCGGACATATTGCTCCACGCCATTTTCCCAGATGTAGCCATGGCCGCCGAACACCTGCTGCGCCGCGACCGCGACGTCGAAGCCCTTGTCGGTGCCATAGCCCTTGATGACGGGGGTCAGCAGCTGGAGCATATCGTCCGCCGCCTGCCGTTCTTCCTCGGTCGCGGCATGGTGCGACAGATCGACCTGCAACGCGCCCCACAGGATCAGCGCGCGCAACCCCTCGGTCAGCGCCTTGGCTTCCATCAGCATCCGGCGCACATCAGGATGGACGAACAGCGTGTCGGCCTTCTCCGCCGGCTCCTTGGCGCCTGTCAGCGCACGGCCCTGACGGCGATCGCGGGCATAATGGACCGCATTCTGGAACGCGATGTCCGCCTGGCCCAGCCCCTGAAGGCCGACGCCCAGCCGCGCCGCGTTCATCATGATGAACATGGCGGCGAGGCCCTTATTCTCCTCACCCACCATCCATCCGGTCGCGCCGTCATAATTCATGACGCAGGTCGCGTTGCCGTGGATGCCCATCTTATGCTCGATCGATCCGCAGGACACGGCGTTTCGGTCGCCCAGCGATCCGTCGTCGTTGACGATGAATTTGGGCACCACGAACAGCGAAATGCCCTTGCTGCTGTCGGGCGCGTCGGGCGTTTTGGCGAGGACGAGGTGGACGATATTCTCGGCCAAGTCATGCTCGCCCGCCGAAATGAAGATCTTGGTGCCGGTGATGGCGTAGCTGCCGTCGCCCTGCGGTACCGCCTTGGTCTTGATGAGGCCCAGATCCGTGCCGCTATGCGGTTCGGTGAGGTTCATCGTGCCGGTCCACTCGCCCGACACCATCTTGGGCAGATAGCGCTGCTTCTGCTCGTCGCTGCCCTTGGCGATCAGCGCGGAGATCGCGCCGGTCGTCAGCCCGAAATACATTTCGAAGCCCTGGTTCGCCGCCGTCATATATTCGCCGAGCGCCGTCGCCAGCACCATGGGCAGGCCCTGTCCACCGAATTCCTCCGGCGCATGCAGCGTCGTCCAGCCGCCCTCGACATATTGGTCATAGGCCGCCTTGAAGCCCGCAGGCGTCGTCACGCTGCCATCGGGGTGGCGCACACAGCCTTCCTTGTCGCCCACTGCGTTCAGCGGGAACAGCACTTCAGCCGCGACCTTGCCGCCTTCGGTCAGGATCGCATCGGTGACATCGGGGCTGACGCCGGAAAAGCCCGGCAGGTTGGCGTAACGGTCCAGACCCACGACATGGTCCAGCACGAAGCGGGTGTCGCGGACAGGCGCGGAATAGCTCGGCATGATCGTCTCCTGATGCGTTCTTGTCGTTCCGAAAGGATCGGAACGGATTATTGCTTTTCGATGGTCGTGACGAAGTCGGCGAGTTCGGCGATCGCCGCGTCGATATCGTCCTTCTGCCGGGTGAGCAGGTCGATGCGCGCCTTGCACTTTTCGACTGTGACGCGACGCTGTTCCTCATGCGCTTCGTCGGCGTCGTAAAGGTCGATCATTTCGCGAATATCGGTCAGGCTGAAGCCAACCCGCTTGCCGCGCAGGATCCACGCGAGCCGCGCCCGGTCACGCCGCGAATAGATGCGCGCCAGACCCTGCCGCTCGGGTGAGATCAACCCTTCGTCTTCGTAGAAACGCAGCGCCCTTGCGGTGACACCGAACTCTTCGGACAGGTCGGTGATGCTGTAGCTCTGCCGATCGCTATGGTCGGGCAGTTCGATACCGGCGATGTTGCTCAGCTTGTTCATGGACCAAGATGTAACGCGACCTTACGTTTACGTCAAGGTGAGTTGGTGAGGCGTTTCCTTTCGCCCCGAGCGGGGCTAAAGGCGGCATCATGATCCGCCTGTCTGGCCTCAAACTGCCCCTCGACCATATGCCCGAAGCCATGCCCGTCGCCATTTGCGAGCGGCTTGGCATCGAACCCCATGCTTTGCGCGGCCACAGCATCGTGCGACGCGGAAACGATGCGCGCCGCCGCTCCGCAATCTTGCTTGTCTATACCGTCGATATCAATGTGGTGGACGAAGCCGAGGTGCTGGCCCGCTTCGAGAAGGACCATGACGTCCGCCCGACGCCGGACACCAGCTACCACTTCGTCGCCCACGCGCCGCAGGCGTGGCAGGGAAAGCGGCCCGTCGTCATTGGCGCGGGACCCTGCGGCCTGTTTGCGGGCCTCATCCTCGCGCAGATGGGTCTGCG
>CAJYHD010000644.1 GCA_913773715.1 uncultured Sphingobium sp. | reverse complement strand
CCTTGGGTAGGAACTTCTGTTCCGTAACGGCATCGGCCAACAAGGCTACGCCAGCGCAGCGCTCCGCTGTGCTGGCGGTCTCACACCATTTGACGAAGTGATGAGCGAGCATTCGAACTGGCCTCGGAAACAGGGCATAGGCCCTATTTCTGCGCCCAAATTCTTTAACAAATCTTCACCACGTTTAAGAACCTGTTGCTAAGGATGGCGCGGGGCTTGGTCGCTCGCGTCCGGGCGCTTGGGCCGCACCATGGCGAAGACCTCTCGCGTCACGGCGTAGTCGAGATACCCAAGCCGTGTGAGCGGTTCGGCAAGGTCCATTGCCAGCATCCCATCTCGCAGGATTCGCTCGTCGATATGAATGCCGACGACCTGCCCGATCACCATGACGGCAGAAGGCGACGGGCCATCGAGCCCGAGCGGGCGGAACGACTGGGTGACCTTGCATTCCAGCGCGGCCGGGGACTGGGCAACGCGCGGTGCCGATACGAGCCGGCAGGGGGCTTCCGTCAGCCCGGCGATCTCGAACTCGCTCGATCCCCGTGGAGCCGGCGCGGAGGATCGATTCATCGCCTCGGCCAGTGGCAAGGTCGCGAGGTTGACGACGAACTCGCCGCTCTCGATGGCGAAGCTCGCGGTGTCTTTCAGACCCGACGAGCAGAACATGACGAGCTTGGGATCGTCCGCGATCGCGTTGAAGAAGCTATAGGGCGCGAGATTGACCGAACCGTCCTTCGCTCGCGTTGAAATCCAGCCGATCGGCCGGGGCGCGACGATGGCCTTGAACGGATCATGCGGCAGACCATGGTCGTTGTGGGCGGTCTCGTAGAACATCAGGCTGAGGCCGGAAGCGAGGCTTCGGACACGACGGTCGACAGATCCGGGCGCGGACGATCGCTCGGCTTCTCCGTCGGCGTGCCGATGTAGACGAACCCGACAACCTTTTCGTCGGGCGCAATTCCCATCAAGGCTTTGGCCTCGTCGTCATAGGCCACCCATTCGGTGATCCAGTTGGCGCCATATCCACGGGCATGGGCGGCATGGATCAGGTTCATCGTCGCCGCACCGGCGGACAAGACCTGCTCCCACTCGGGAATCTTGAAATGCGGCTTGGCGGTGGAGACGACACCGACCACGAGCGGAGCGCGCGTGAAGCGATTCTCCTCGAAGGTCCGCCGTCCCTCGCTCAAAGCCTGCCCTTCGCGACGTTCGGCCAAGTCGGCCAGAGCTTTGCCCATGGCGTTCGCCGTGTCGCCGCGAAACAGGATGAAGCGCCAGGGCGCAAGCTTGCCATGGTCGGGCACGCGCGTCGCTTCGGTGAGGATCTCAGTCAGTTCCGCGCCGTCTGGTGCGGGGGCCGTCAGGGCGGGAATCGGGACGGAGCGTCGGGTCGCAAGAAGGGTCTTGGCTTCGATCACGGAACTATCCTCTCTCGTGCTGGCACAGAGCTAAGCGAAAGCGTGCATTTTGCAAACCGCCTCCGTCGATGAGGGGAACGGTCGCCTTTTCGCCTTGAAATGAGCTATGCCTTCTCGCTCAACAGACGAGCGATCATGCAAAAGGGAGACCGAACATGCGCCCAGGTTTCGGGACCGCGTCTTTCGCCCTCTCCATCCTGTTTCTACAGCCAGCCCTCGCGCAGCAGGCGCCTCCAGGCGGCGGTGGGCACGAACCCGAAGGGCCCGGCGCATACGCTTCTCCCTCCGCCATCCCCAAGGACCCCGCCGCTGTCGATCTCGGCATTCCGACATCGCGCGGCTTGAAGAAGCTGGAGCCGATCGCCCTACCCCAACCCCCGCCCAGTCTGCAGGGGTCGGACCTCAAGCTGCCGACGATCCCAGCCTTTGCGCCCCAGCCCCAGCCCAGTCTCAGCATCGCCAAACCGCCCAACGCGCTGACCTTGCATGCGACCCTTGGCAAGGACGGCCCGTCGATTCCATCCGATCTCGTCTGGCGCTTGTTCTCGCCCGATCCCGCTGCTGATGGAAAGCTGCCGGTGATTGCGGTGGCCAAGGGTGGCGAAGCGGTCTTCGACGTTCCGCCTGGCTCCTACATTCTGCATGTCGGATTCGGGCGAGCGGGCGTCACGAAGCGCATCGACTTCAACGGGCGGGAAACACGCGAGACGGTTGCGATCGATGCGGGTGGACTGCGCCTGTCGGCCAAAGCCTCGGCGGACGCGGTGCTGACCAAGGACAAGGTTCACTTCGATATCTTCAGCGAGGCGACCGACGAACACGATCGTCGGCTCGTCGCATCCGAAGTCGAGCCCGGTGTCGTCATCAGGTTGAACTCCGGGAACTACCATGTCGTGTCGCGCTATGGCGATGTGAACGCCGTGTCCCGAGCCGAGGTGCGGGTCGAGTCGGGGCGCATCACGGATGCGGTCATGACCCAGCGCGCCGCGCAGTTGACCATGAAGCTCGTGCGCGAACATGGCGGTGAAGCTCTGGCCGACACGGCTTGGTCGATCACCAGCATGCAGGGTGATTTGATCAGCGAAAGCGTCGGTGCTTTTCCGTCCATGGTTCTGGCGGAAGGCGACTATGTGATCGTCGCGCGCAACAA
>CAJYHD010000643.1 GCA_913773715.1 uncultured Sphingobium sp. | reverse complement strand
GGCGATGCGCCACTTCGCCGCGGCGCTGCGCGACGATGGCTGGGCGGTCGACTATGTCGCGCTCGACGCGCCCGGCAACACACAGAGCTTCACCGGCGAGGTCGAGCGCGGCGCCCAGCGTCACCGTGCCAGCGCGATCCGCACCGTCGCGGGTGGCGAATATCGCGTGCGGCAGATGCAGGACGAATGGGCCGCGCGCACCGGCCTGCCCGCCCAAATCCTGGAGGACGACCGCTTCGTCTGCCCGCTCCCCGATTTCTACGCCTGGGCGCAGGGGCGGCGCGAGAAACGGATGGAATATTTCTACCGCGACATGCGCCGCCGCACCGGGCTGCTGATGACCGATGACGGCCAGCCGGTCGGCGGCAAGTGGAATTACGACCATGACAATCGCGGCACCCCGCCGCGCGGGCTCAACTATCCCGCCCCCGAACGCTTCGCTCCCGACGACATCACCAACGAGGTGCTGGCGCTGGTCGCCAGACACTTCGGCGACCATTTCGGCGAGCTGACCCCGTTCGCGCTGCCGGTGACGCGCGCGCAAGCGCTCACCGCGCTCGATCATTTCATCGCCGCCGCGCTCCCCGATTTCGGGCAATATCAGGACGCGATGGTCGCGGGGCAGGACTATCTCTATCATTCCAGCCTGTCGCTGTGCCTCAACCTCGGGCTGATCGGGCCGCTGGAGGTGTGTCAGGCGGCGGTCGCGGCCTATGAGCGCGGCGACGCGCCCTTGAACGCGGTCGAGGGCTTCGTGCGGCAGATCATCGGCTGGCGCGAATATATGCGCGGCATGTACTGGTGGGACATGCCCGCCTTCGCGGAGGCCAATGCGCTGGCGGCGACGCGCGCGCTGCCGGAGTTCTACTGGACCGGCGACACCGACATGCGATGCCTGTCCGAAAGCGTGGGCCAGACCAGGCGCGAGGCCTATGCGCATCATATCCAGCGGCTGATGGTGCTCGGCAATTTCGCGCTACTGGCGGGCGTGTCGCCGCAGGCGGTGTCGGACTGGTTCCTCGTCGTCTATTTCGACGCCTATGAATGGGTCGAGCTGCCCAACGTCATCGGGATGAGCCAGTTCGCCGACGGCGGCGCGATCGCGTCCAAACCCTATGTGTCGAGCGGCGCCTATATCGACCGCATGTCCGATTATTGCGGGTGTTGCCGCTATGACGTGAAGAAGAAGACGGGCGAGGGCGCGTGCCCGTTCAACGCGCTCTACTGGGACTTCCTCGCGCGCCACGAACGGCGCTTTCGCGGCAATGCGCGGATGCGGACGATGTACGCGACCTGGGACCGGTTCGACGAGGCGAAGCGCGCCGAATACCGGGCGAGCGCGGCGGCGTTCCTCGCCACGCTGGAGGATGCCCGCCCCGGCTGGGCGCGGGGTTAGCGTGCGATCCAGCAACGCGGGATCGGGGGGCACGACCATTCGCCGGATGACGTCATGCGATCCTCGCGGTCATGGATCGCCGATCGGGCGTCTTGCGACCCTCGAACCAGGGTGTGACCAGAAGGTGCGGAACGGCGAGGGCGGCGATACCGGCGAAAAGCCCCCGCACGCCGCTGGGGTCGAAGTGCAGCAGCAACCCCGCGACCACGCCCGCCAGCAGCACCGCTCCCCCGAACACGGGTGCGACCGCGCGCAGGTAGGAAAGTGTGTCGACATAGCCCAGCCGGTCGCGACGCTCGACCGTCTGCGGCATGGCATGCAGGATCAGGAAGCCGAGCGTGAAGCCGACCAGCGGCGGCAGGATCAGCAGCGCCGCCATGCCGCCCGAAAGGCGCAGGTCGCATCGTTGCCACGCCAGGACCAGCAGCAGGATGACGGCCACTCCCCCCGCAACGGCAAGGAGCAGGATATGGCTTGCCAGCATCGATGAAGGGCCGCCCGCCGTTCGCAACAATGCAGCATAATCGGCGTTGTGCAGCGTCGCCGGTCCGGCAATCAGCGCCACGCCGCGCGCGATGCGCTCGAACACTGGCCCATCGGGTGCGTCCTCCATTCCGAAGTGAACCGCCGACGCGACCAGGAAGGCGGACAGGGCGATCGCGGGATCGGTGGTCCACCACAACAGCGTTAGGAGGGACACGACGCCATAGGCCACCACGAAGAGCGGCCTTCGCGCCGCCTCGACCACGGCGAGGTCGCCTGCGCCGTGAACCATGCCCACCACGCCGATGCCGAGGATCGCGAACACCAGTTGCACCGGCAGGGGGGCGGGAGCAGCCGCAACCGCCCCCGCTACCAGTAAGGCGATGCCGCGGTTCACGCCGGCCGGGCGTGCTCGTGCAGTGCCTTCTCGAGGTTGCCGGCAGCGTAGAAGGCGTAAACCACCTTGGCGACGATATCCATGACGAGGATCGCCCACACCGAAGCGGGATCGGTGATGATCTTGAGCCCCTCGGGGCCGATCAGGAAGACGATCGGGTAGAGGAACCAGATCACGGTGAGGAAGGTGACGTTCTTGCCATAGGCGTCACCCAAGGCGCGACCCCGCTCGACCGCCATCGCGCGCAGCGGACCCCACAGGAGGTACAACACGCCCAGGAAGGCCGCGCACGACCATGCATACCACACCCACTTCACCAGCGGCGCTTCCGCCAGCGAAGAGATCAGGCCGGTACCGATCATCAGCACGTCGAGCACGATGATGGACGTCAGATAGCCGCCCACCTCGCCTGTCTTGCCGCGCTCATGGAAGGCGAGCAGCACGAGACCGGCCAGCAGGATCGGCGTCGTGACCGACCAGTCCGCATAGCGGGCGAGATAGGTGGCCGCGCCATCGCCCTTGACGACGGTGCCGATACCGAACGCCATCGCCAGATAGGCCGTGGCGGCGATGAAAGGCACGGTCGCGTGAAGAAGCGTGCGGTGCTGAGAGGGCGGTGTCTTCTTCCCCTTCGCGTAGATCGCCAGCGACGCAAGAGACATGACCGTAAACCCGATCATGAAAGCTGTCTGATCCATTTCGGCATTCCTGTTCGGGAATGACCCGTCTGCCAGACCCTGCGATCCTCAACGCAGGCCGGCTTCGTTAGTGCCGGAAACATTATGACATAAATGTCTTCGGTCTGAATCGTACGATCGTGACGCTGCTTCCCTCGGCTTTCCCGATGCAAGATGTCAAAGCGGAACGCTCCGTCCCGGCATGGCCTGCATCGCGCGCGGCGCTGTTCACCCCCGAGCGGGAGCGGTGTCGCTTCCACGGCAATCGGTTGGCTCTAATCCACATGGGTAATATAGTTACATGTCACTACGGTGAAAATTACATGACGTGGTGGTTAAAAG
>CAJYHD010000642.1 GCA_913773715.1 uncultured Sphingobium sp. | reverse complement strand
GTCAGCTGCTCGCGGCGATCGTGATCGGAGAGGCCGCGCAGGTAGTGCGTCTCGCGGCCGGTGACCTCTGCGGCGCGATCGATGCCAAGCTCGCCGAGCACGCGGTAGAGCGTGTTCTCGATCGACACAGGCGGGCGCTGCTTCGTCATGCCGCGCGCGTCCGAAAATGCGGCGCCGATCGGAACAGACGACCGGCGCCGCAGGTGACACATGCGGAAGCACGCAGACGAACATTACTCGCGGCGAGGGGCGCCACGTTCCGGCCGGTCTGCGAGCGGCCGAAAGGAAAGATTGATGCTTCGGAGGCCGGGCGTGAAGTTACACGACCCACACGGCGGCGCACCGGCGCCCGGCCCCCTGTGTTCGCGCACTTGGGAGGGCGAACGCGAAACTGTTGCATGCCGCGCGTCATCGCGCAGGCTCCAAATCACCGAGCGAGCCGGCATGTGGCGGCGCTTGATCGTCGCGCGGGTAGATGTCGGGGCGCAGGTCGTGGCGACTGATGCCGGTCGCGGCCTCGACTGCCAAGACGTGCTCTGGAGGAAGCGCCTTAACTTTAGACACCCACTTCCAAACCGCTGTCTGCGAAATATCGAGCAAGCGTGCGAGGGCGGCTTGGGAGCCTACCCGCTCGATCGCTTGCCGCAGCGCGACAACTGGAGGTGATTCTACGTCCACAACCGACAGGTACAACCACAGTTGTTGTTCCGTCAACAACCATCGGCCCCTTTCACCTAAAAACTTTGGTTGTAGCGTTCGACCCATGATCGGTGCACGAGTTGAGGAGCGGATGAGAGCGGCTGGCTTGAGCCAGTCAGAGCTCGCTCGACGTGTGGGCATGAGCCAACAGGCGGTCCACAAGCTGATCCGTGGCACGTCTAGATCAACGGCCAATCTGCATCGCTTCGCACGCGAGCTTGGCACAACCACAGCTTACCTCGCTGGCGAGATCGACGATCCCAACGAGGGTGCACCACCGCCTGAGCTACCCCCTACGATCCAGCATATGATGATGCCCGTCGCATTCCCGTCACAGCCGGCGCTGGAGATGATGTTTCGCGGGCTGTTGCGGTCAATGCCTGACCTAAGTGGGGACGAGCTCGCTCATGAGCTTTCCACGCTTCTGCCCACCGGGCTTGCGCAGCTTCGACAGCCATACCGGTTCGAGCCGTTGGTGAATGACGATGCGCAGCTCGCGCTTGACGAAGAGCAGCCTGTCGCACGTCGCGCACGCTCGCGAGGGTCGCGCAGATGAAGTCACACCGCCGACACTGCTGCTCGCATCCAGGCGAGGTCTGCACACCGCTCACACGCAACCCGCTACTCCTGTTCTCTTTATGTTCTGAACGGGGTCAGCGAGTCTACCTGTAATTTCTTACGCATCTCCGGGGGGAAGATGATCAAATTAGGCACCACCGTAATCCGAGCATCCGTGTCGCTCAGCGCGTTGGCGTTGCTGTGCTCCACGTCAGCCTGCTCAAACGAGGTGAGCGACGCGAAGCGCAAGTACGAGTTTCTGGAGCAGCATAACGCATCGTACGGTGAGATCTGCGACGCCTCTAAGGCGTGGAAGTCTGCGGCTGCCAACGCGCAGAGCAAGGACTATCAGGACGCCGAAATTGCGGTGATGGGCGCTTGTCTCTCGGCCGATGTTCACGGCCGCGACGCGTCGTCCACCGACAACATGGATACGGTGGCTGACAACATGGACGCGCTTCCAGACGACGTGAGCGGGAACGGGCTGCAGCCGGAATGACCCGCCGCTCAGAGAAGCTGCATGGTGCGCAGCTGACGCCGCGGCGGATCATCGATCACCGTTTCCTGCACGGCGCTGTCGGTACGCTGGTGCTGCTGGCGTTCGCGATGGCGGCGCTGGCGTGAGGGAGCTCCGGGTATCGCGGGGGTATCAGAAATCCTGAGCTAGGCAAAAACGGTGTTAATCTGCGCAACTCACGACTGCGCGCGGAGGGAATATCCGCCAGATGAGTTGCATATTCAAACGGCTCCTGAGCGAACGCTTCATACCAATGATTGCGAAACGATTTCACAACTTGACTTTGTGAAACTGAAGTGCACATTGGGTCTAGGAGAACCTGATGAGCAATGTCGTCTACCTGCGCGGTCAACCGCAGCCTCTGGCTCACTTTCTTCGGATTGGTGCGTCAGGGCACAGGCGCTTAGAGGAGCTCCTGGCAGCAGGGCGTCTTCCGTTCACGCGGTTTGTTGCTGACGCGGGTGCGTATGCCCGTCAGAGCGAACTCATCAATGCGTTAAGGGTCGCGGGCAGCGAGATTGTTCTCGACACGAATGTCGCTGAACTATCTACGATAGGCCGCTTTCACGGCGCGGCGAAAGGGGCGCCTTGGGCTGATCCAAATGGCGTTCTCACGGAAAGGCATTTTCAGAAGACGCGTGGCGGACGCGATGTAATTGGACAGATTGCTCGCTTTGTCGTTGGCAATGGCATCACGCGCGTCATGGCTCCAACGCATTTGCTTTCAGAAGCTGCCGACAGTTGGTTAAGCACCGATATCGCTTCAACGACCGCTCTTCGCCGCGCACTTGACGAAGCAGGTGGAAAGAACGTCGCAATCGATTATCAGCTTATGATAACAAATGCGACTTTGAATGATGCGGCACAGCGCAAAGCTATCATCAACTCTTTGCGCGAAACACCTTTAGACAGTCTATGGTTGCGTGTCTCGGGGTTTGGTGCAGATGCGACTGCGGCAGGCCTGCGGAAATACATAACTGCTTCTCGCGACTTCCATCAGCTTGAGCTCCCCGTAGTGGCAGATAGCATCGGAGGGCTGGCAGGGTTGGCCGCACTCGCGTTCGGTTCGATGGGTGGGATCGCTCATGGTGTTGCAGAGAAGGAGCGGTTTGATGCCAGTACATGGCACAAGCCGCCCCCTCCACCTGACCCCGAGAAGAAGCGCGGGGGGAATGCTCATGTAATCATGCTTCCCGGCCTCGATCGATTGTTGAAGCCTGCGCAAGCGGAAGCGTTGATCGCCGCCTCTGGTGCTCGCCGCCTGCTGTCGTGCCCTGATCGCACCTGTTGTCCTCACGGGTTCGAGGACACAATCAGAGATCCAAAAGGGCACTATCTGCGGCAACGGGCGGGTGAGTACAACGCGCTCTCTAAAATCCCCGAGTTACGACGTAGCCAACATTTCCTCGATAAGACGCTCTCAAGCGCGGACCGCGCCGCTCGACAAATCGCCAAGCTAAGATTGAGTGATGAGAAACTTAGCGAGGCCTTGGTAAGGAACGCTAGCCGTATAGATAAAATGCGAGTGGTTCTCGAAAATCTACAAGTCACCGAAGCGATCGGCAGTCGGTCGGCGAGCTTCCCTCCCGCAATGGGGATTGGTGAAGCGCAGAAAGGTTCTGGAAAGTAAAAATGCCTAGCGCAGTGGCAAAAATACTAGATCATCTACGTGATGACGGCGGCCTGCAAGGCAAAGATATCGCTAATATCATGTCGGTGTCGCCCGCGACGGTTTCACGATGGTCGAACGGTCGGGCGGCTCCTGACCTTAAAACGCAAACTGTAATCGCAGAGCTTCGTTACGTTGTTGATCGCCTTGCAGAGTTTTATTCGCCCGACGAAACGCGGCTGTGGCTTCATGCTCCTCACCCAATGCTTGCTGGTGATCGAGCGATCGACCTAATCAATATGGGCCAGACTGAGCGGGTTCTCGAAGCTATCGAAGCGCTTGATGCGGGAGCTTTTACCTAAGTGAGTATGACCTCCCGCCGCCCACGTGACTTATCGCTATTGGACGCTTTAGACCTACAGCCTAGGCAGCCGATCAGTAGTACCGTCTGGCGTGTAGTACGGGAGGGTCGTGATCCGTTACAAGCGGCCGCGTCGAACAGTCGTTGGTGCAATGGCGACTTTGACGTGCTGTATACTTGTCATGAACGCGATGGAGCCTTGGCAGAGATTTACGCGCTGCTAGCTTCTCAACCCGTATTTCCATCAAAAATTATGTCATACGTCCATGAGGTGGAATTCCGAGCTGAAAAGGCTTTGATTATCCAAGACTTGGATGAACTTCGAAAGTTTGGTGTTGATTCGTCACGATATCGCGAGCGTGACTATGTTGAGACCCAAGCGATTGCAGACGCTGCATACTTTCTGGGCTTTGACAGTCTGGTGGCGCCAAGTGCCAGGTGGCCATGCCTTAACGCCATCCTTTTTACCGATCACTTAGACCCCGCCGCAATCACTCTCACCCGCAGCGAAGAGAATGCAGTAGATTGGTCCGATTGGCGCCGGTCTAGGGGTGGTGCAGGACGCAGCTGAAGTCGTTCTGATACCAAATCGTTACGGGTATCGCGTGGGTACCACAACGCGTGCGAACGATGATAAACTGCTCAAATACGTGGACTTAGTTGCAGAAAGGCGGAGGGTCTGTCCGCCGCTTCGGATGTCTGCTTTCGCCCAATTGCGGACGTTGAGGGCGGGCCGTATCGTTCAGCAATGGAACGGCGTCGGCACCGCTGGTTGCGATCGCGCGAGAAAGGTCGTCGCGCGCCGCTTGAAAGGAACGGGGCGGTGACCCCGACCTTCCGATCTGACAACGACCTCTATCAGTGGTGGATGTGGGCACGTGTCGCCATTCCGATGACACTTCTGTCTTACGGTGCGCTTCGGCGGTTCGGCGTTCCGTTCGACTATTCTCCGTTGGCTACCGTCCCGGCTCTCGCCTTCTACCTGGCTTTGAGGCTGCTGGCTTGGAGGGACAGGAGAATGGGCAGACGTTTCAGTCATTACGACTCGGATGACATATCCTGGTGATGGCATTTACCCACCCAGCTCTGGAGCTTCTTATTGCCCAAACCTTCGAGCGTTATTGCGCAGCCATAAACCTCAGATATCCAATCAGGCAGGTAGCTGCAGCTAGTGCATTACCTGATCTGATTTTGCCTTTAGCGGCCAGGATGAGGCTTACCGAGCCGATCACGTTGGCTGTGACCCAGAAGACTGGATCTCCGACAGCTTCGCGGTCCGGCAAGCGTTGATACTCTTCAAACCCAGCAATTGAGCCGAACATAAAGGAGAGTCGGGTCACTAGCGCTACGGCCCAGACGGGGATTATCAGAGGGAGAACCGCGCGTGTAATCCGTTTGGGGTCGATTATTGCCATGCATGAGTGGCTAGAGAGATGAACGTCCGCTTTCCACCCTCTAGCGGTCGCTCGCGTGCGGCACGGCGATCCTCGAAAGCGAACAAGCTGCTCACTTACTGTAGCGGACCTTAGACGGCTTCACCTCGCATCGCGCGCTCGCGGCATGCGTTGAGTTGGTCAACCAGTGCAGCCTTCGAACCCGGCCAAACGCCGCTAATCGATCCATCGACGCCGGCAATCAACCGGGAGAATGCCGGGCCCCTTGGCTTGTTCGCGACCTCTGAATTGTAGTTGTAACCAATCATTGAAACGCCGGGTCGGATCAGAACAGCACGAAACCCGCTCACGTCGCACCACGCGATCTTCGTGGGCGACCAAAGCAGACCGCCCAAAACGGTGATCCCCTCTTGATCAAGACGGAGACGCTGCGGCCTTAACAACATCGCTATAGCAACTGCCGCGCAGACAGAAAAGAGTACCACACCCTCGAAGCGCCTAGAATCAAGTGGACCGGGCAAGAGGAATTCGACCGCTACGAACACGAGAGAGCCAAGCAACATAAACGCGATTTTTAGGCGGGATGATACGATCTCGATCTGCACCGCACTATCTCGCAAGGGGCGAGGCCGCAGGTCAAGCTTGCGTCCGCTTTCCACCCATTAGCGGACATTCGCCGATCGCCCGATGAGGGTACCGGTCGCGAGAGGGGCGGGTGCCAACCTAGAAGAACCAACGCATTTGCGCGGCCGGGGCGGAGAGGTTCTCCGCCGCCAAGCTCGTGCGTTCGATGTGGCCGAAGCTAAATGTCTGTAAGAAAGTGCTTGAGCAACCGTCCAAAGAGCACGGCGCCATTCAATAGCAAGAGCAGCGCGATGAACCCCAGGATGATCAGCCCCGCCGGTCCTGGATCTCCTTCGCCAACCAGGTGAATAGCTACGACGAAAGCTGCAATGCCGGCAGGGACCAACAAGGTTAGCCAACGAAGAGGAGCTGTTATCAAGATGGCCGGTGGGATGACGAGCAGCGCCAATGCACTTAGGAGAAATAACCCAGTCACGCTTCTCGTATAGCGGCCTGCCTGCTCGAAAGCATGGCCCGCTTTCACCCAAAAGTGGACGTTCGCTCATCCCGGAGCGAGGGTACTCGAGGCATTAGGTGCGGGTATCAGCCTGTGAGAAATGACGCATTTGCGTGACTGCGGCGGAGGGTTCCTCCGCCGCCAAGTGAAGTGATCAACTCACGTGGAGGGGAGGCCGCCTTCTCATCACTTCAGTGGCTCTGGCGGGGTCGGCGGTATGAAGTGGAAGTTGCAGCTTGGAGGCCAGCACGGCCCACTAGTAACCGGCGTGGCTGAGTTGGTCACTCGAAATTGGATGCTGATCCATTTAAAGTTGCTTCCAATAGCCCGTACTTGGCTCTTGTCGATCACGATATCACGTGTGGCCTGAAGAGCGAATGCTCTGAGAGCCTCAGTTTCTGGCTCGGCCTCGATTTTACAGTTACTTAGCCTTCCTACCTGGCTTACCTTATTACAGGCTACGCCAATCATAGCGAACTTACCGTTGGTATCAGGGATCAACTTTTTCAGTTTTTCAGAAACGGCCCCTGTGATCTTCGCCTCTGTGAAAGGGGGAGAACCTCGCTTCAGGAAGATCGTGCTGTGAGGGATCTCTAAGTGGCGCTCCCTCGAAGTCGCGCCTTCGCTTGACGAGGGGATGCTCACGAGGATCGAAGCCGTTCCGAGAAGCAGTAAGTGCATGCTGCCCGCATAGCAGAGGTAGCCGAGCGATACCCGCCATATCGACTTATGCGACGGTCCCAGGCTGCCGACGCCTTCCTGCGCACGATCGCTGCCCTTCTATTCCTAACCTCTCAATCGAGGAAAATCCCATGCTGACGAACGCCGCGGTGAAAGCCGCGCGGCCGCGCGCGGCCGGCTTCAAGCTCGCCGACGCTGGCGGTTTGCACCTCTACGTCGCGCCGAACGGCCGACGCTCGTTCCGCTTCCGATTTCGCTGGAAGGGTAAGGAGCAGTTGCTGACGTTCGGCCAGTGGCCGGAGATCTCGCTCGATGTCGCGCGCCAGCGCGCCGACCGGGCGCGCGAGCGGCTCGCCCGCGGTGAGGATCCGCGCGAGTGCGACGTCGATGAAGCGGTGAAGGTTCGTGCTTTCGAGTATGTATCCCGCGACTGGTTCGAGCAGCGCCGCGCGCGCTGGTCGGCGACGCATGCGGTCGACGTGCTGGCGAGCCTCGAGCGTGACATCTTCCCGGCGATCGGCGCCATGCCGATCGGGGCGATTACGACGCCGGTCGTGCTGAGCGCGCTGCGCAGGCTCGAGCAGCGCGGCCGCCTTGAGACCGCGCGGCGCGTGCGGCAGCGGATCTCCGGCGTGTTCAAGCACGCGATCGCGCAGGGATGGGCCGAGCGGGATCCTGCAGCCGTCATCACCGACGCACTGTTGCCGCCGCCGCCGGCGCGGCCGCAGCCAGCGCTGACCGAGCTAGACGACGTGCGCGCACTGTGTGCGGCGGTCGAGCACCTGGACGCGTCGCCGGCGACGAAGGGCGCGGCCGCGTTCCTGATGCTGACCGCGGTGCGCCTGGCGGCTGTACGCGGCGCGCGCTGGCGTGAGATCGAGGATCTGGACGGCGCGGCGCCACTGTGGCGCGTGCCGGCCGAGCGCATGAAGCTGAAAATCGCGGAGAAAGCTGAGGCCCGCAACGATCATCTGGTGCCGCTCAGCGCGGCCGCGGTGGCGGTGCTGCGCGCAGCGATTATGCATCATGGCGATGCAAATATGCATGACCGCGGCGACGAGCTGATCTTCGGCGACGTTGCCGAGGGCGCGATCGGTGCGCTGTACAAACGCGCGGGGTTTGGCGGCCGCCACGTTCCGCACGGCTGTCGTGCCAGCTTCTCGACGATCCTGAACGAGCGGATGCCGGCCGAGCGCGCCGCGATCGATCGCGCGCTCGGACACGCGCACGCCGGCGACAAGGCCGACGTCGGCACGATCAACCGCAAGGTCGAGGGCGCGTACAACCGCGCGGCCTACCTGGGCCCGCGCCGCCGCCTGTTCGAGGCCTGGGCGGCGCTGCTCGCCAGCGCGCCGATCGCGGTCGACGTCGCCGAGGTCTCGGCCGAGGCCGCCTGACCCCTTGGGGGTTCGAAAGTGGGGCGGCCAGGGTGCCGGACACCGCGCAGTGGGTCCGTGCGCAACGCGACGTGTTTCGGAGTAAAATGTTTGGCCTGGTCGAGCTGCTCAGAACGCGCGCTGCCCGGCTTCATTGCGCGCTACGCGCGCGACGGTTCGGCACGGTTCCTGCTCCACCCCCTCGCCGAGCATCGGGGTGGCGCAAGCCGCCACGCTCAACAGCCGGATCTTGGCGGTCGAGTAGCTAGGTGGGTGACGGTGCCGGGTTGGGGGTGATCAAATCTGCGCATGGCCTCGTCCAAACGAGGCCGTTCCTTTTATCCTTTAACCCCTGAACAGTGAAACTGACCGCGAGGTGTACTCGCGCTTGGACCTTCGGCGCGGCGCGCGATCGTGTCGCCCATCCGGGCAAGGGTTGCGCGCATCTCCGGGCAGGATGGCTCGGCAGGGGCGGGTGGGGCGCCGCTGGGCGCGTTCTGGCGTGCGAGGCGTTTCCGGGCGAGCAGATCGCGGAACCGCTGTAGAAGCCGCACAGGGAAGGCTTCGGGCGTGAAGGCGTAGCTGTTCGACACCTGCTCACGCTGCGGGCCGAAGAGACCGTCCTTTCCGGTTCTCTGAGTGCGCCGCACCCAGTCGAGCACGTTGATCCGCTTGAGCGTCTTCAACGCACGTACCACTGTTGTGCGGCTGACCCCGGCGGCGGCTGCTATCGTGTCAAGCGCGGGCTCGATGCAGCCAGTGCGGAAGTCGATCCTGAGCTTGCCGCGACGGCCGAGCAGCGCCTCGAGCACGCGCATGCCGTAGATCCCGAGCGGACGCGCGCCGCCCTTCTGCCGTTCGGTGTCGTCCCATTCGGAAACTACCTTCAGGAGGCAGTCGATCCAGCCCATTGCGCCAGCGGTTGTACCGTCGCCGATCGGACGCGAGATCTGCGCGCGGCGATCGTCAACGTCGTAGCTCCATTTCCTGACCTTGCGATCGGCCCCGCGTTCGGCGCGGCCGCTGAGCTGGGCGGCGAAGCCTTTCATGATCTGACGTGTCTGGCGTGCGGTAACTGCAGCAGCTGGCTGCTGGGTAAGCGGCATCGTTCCGGCCCCCGTGGCGGAAGTTCGATGGGCGCGCGAAAGCGTCGGCCGAATCGTGCTTGTTC
>CAJYHD010000641.1 GCA_913773715.1 uncultured Sphingobium sp. | reverse complement strand
CAATGTCCAGCTCCCGTGGTCTCTGCACCCATTAGCCTAACATGCGAGGGCACCGACGACCGCGTCCCGCCTCGAACCTTGGGGATTCCCAATGTTTGTGTAGCGGAGAGCGATAAGCTTCGATTTGAAGGTCGCCCGCCGAGCCGAGCATCTCTCGGCATGGTGTTACCTTTCTCGGCGCTTCCGCATAACGAGGCTTGCGAGGTGTGGCACTGCCAAAGCCGTCGTCCCGATCGCAGCGAGGATGAAGACTGTAGCGGCGTCGTCCATGTGGATCATGCCGAACTCTCGCTCACGCCGTCAGATGCTGAAACAGGATGGACGAACCGATCACGGCCAAGGCCACACCACCGGCCATTTCCGCATAACGTCCGAGGTAAGCTCCGGCGTGGCGGCCGATCATGACGCCGGCCGTGGCGACGACAGTGGTGACCCCGCCAATGACCAGGCACGCGAGAAGAATGTTGACGTCCATCACCGCGAGGCTGACACCTACCGCCGTTGCGTCGATGCTCGTTGCCAGCGCAGTCAGGACAAGAGCAGCGATCCCGCGGTGATCCACCGTTTCGCCCGCCCCCGTGTCATCGTTCTTGAACGCAAGCCGGATCATGTTGAACCCGACGCCTACGAGCAGCACGAAGGCGACCCAATGATCGACAGATGCGATCCAGGCGCTGAGCGCGAGTCCGACGATCCATCCGATCGCCGGCGTGATCGCTTCGAAAAAGCCGAACACTGCGCCCACCCGGAGTGCATCGCGCCACCGCGGCCGTGCACCGCTAGCACCTTTGCCGACCGCCGCGGCGAAGGCATCCACCGATAGGCTGGCACCGAGCGCGCCGAGCGTCAGAAGACCGGTCATTCTCACTATCCTCAAACCAAATTCGAGCGACGCGTCAGGCCGCCTCCAGCCGATTGAAGAAACGGATGCGTCGCTAGTATGTCGGACGATCACATGTCGATCGCCACCCATGGCACAGGCGCCCTTCGGCAGCCTACGTATGGAGCCCCGCGGATCCGGTGCGGGTAGCCACTTCCCGGGAGCTGATTGGTAGCTAGGCTGGCCCGCGGTGTGCCGCAACACCGTGGGCGTAACCTTGGGGACTTCCAATGTTCGGCACTTGGGCGTTGTCTGTATGGACAGAGCCACGAGAGGATCGACGCTTGCGGTTGTTATTGATTGAGGACGACGGCGAGGCCGCAGAGGCGGTGAAGGAGGGGCTTGTCTCCGAAGGACACGAGGTACACGTCGAAAGCTCGGGCGAGCGCGGACTCAGTCGCATCCGAACCGAGCCGTTCGATGTGCTGATCGTCGATCGTATGTTGCCGGACCTCGATGGCATCGCGGTGGTCGAACAGGCCCGCCTGGCGGGATGCTCTTCCCCGGTCCTCATGCTTACGGCGCTCGGCTCGATCGGCGACCGGGTGGACGGTCTGCGCGCAGGCGCCGACGATTACCTCGTCAAACCCTTTGCACTGCCCGAACTCGTCGCGCGTATCGAAGCGCTCGGGCGCCGGGCCACGGCATCTGCGGAAACCGCGACGCACGGCTCCATCCATCTCGATCGACTTCGCCGCGAAGCGTGGCGTAACGGGCGTCGCGTGGTGCTGCAGCCGCGTGAGTTCGAGCTGCTCGAGCAACTCGTCAGCCATGGCGGCCGGGTGGTTTCCCGCATGATGCTGCTGGAGCGCGTATGGCACTTCAACTTCGACCCGCAGACAAACCTAGTCGACACCCACATGAGCCGGCTGCGGCAGAAGCTGAACGCTGGTTTTGATATCGACGCCATCCAGACCGTGCGCGGCGTCGGATATCGGTTGCGCGACGATGCCTAACGAGGGGCGGACCGCCAGGCGCATAGCCCTTTTCTTCATCGCCGCCTTTGCGCTTTTGACCGTCATCCTTGGCCTTGCCGTCCATTTCGTCAGCAGCAGGGCTATCGAACGTCAGTTGGATGTGCAGCTCGCGCGCGAAGCGGGCAGTCTCGTAGCCATCGCCCGGCACGACGGTATTGGAGAGCTTGAGACGTCTGTCCGTGAGCGCGAAACCCGAGGCGTTAACCCGTTCGGCTATCTCGTTCGCGGCGCGGATGGCAACAGGATCGTCGGCGACCTGCGGTTGCCCTCACAGACTCCCGGAACGCGTGAGGTTCGCGCCAGGGAAGCCGATGGCCTCGACCACAATGTGCGCGTCCTCACCCGCCCGCTTCCCTCCGGCGCGAGCCTGACCATCGCGATCGAAGCGGGGGCGACCGACGCACTCCATCTTCCTCTCCTTGTCTTGTTCGGGGGAAGTCTGGCCGTGATGCTCGGGATCGGTGTTGGCGGCGGGGTGCTCTTCGACCGATCGATCCGACAACGGCTCGGCCGGATGAACGACAGTGCTCGGGCCATTATCGAAGGGAAACTCGACACCCGCATAGCGATCAGTAACCAGGACGACGAGTTCGACCGTCTCGGATCGACCCTCAACACCATGCTCGATCGGATCGATGCGCTGGTCGGCAATCTGCGGCGCGTCTCGAGCGATATCGGCCATGACCTACGCACACCGCTCAATCGCCTCCGTCGTCGTCTCGACAGGATGCGCGCGGCAGCAGATGGTAACGATCAGATGGCTGACGAGGTCGACGCGGCAGTCGACGAGATCGACGCGATGCTCAAGCTGTTCGCGGCACTGATGCGCATATCCGAGGTGGAGTCGGGTGCGCTGCGCCGCTATTTTGCGCCTGTCGACCTCAGCGAACGCCTGACATTGCTAGGTGAAAGCTACGTAGCGGCTGCCGAGGATGCCGGCATGGCGATGCGATTTGAAATTGAGCCTGGCATCTGCGTTATCGGCGACCTAGATCTTTTAACCCAAGCGGTTGTGAACCTACTAGAGAATGCTTTGCGCTACGGAAACGTCGGTGGGCACGTGTCACTTGGGCTAGCTACCGTGGGTGACCTTGTTCGCGTTTCGGTGATCGACGACGGGCCCGGTATACCTGCAGCCGACCGTGGCCAAGTCGTTCAACGTTTCACGCGGCTCGAGAAGGGCCGGAGCACGCCCGGTTTCGGCTTGGGTCTAAATCTCGTCAAGGCGATTGCCGAGGTTCATTCGGGCAAGCTTACACTGGACGATGCCCGGCCGGGTCTTCGTGCAGACATAGCGTTACCTGTCATCGTCAGGCATTGGCGTCGTGATCGGGCTCTTCATAAGCGATAATGGCGGCCTCACCGTTCGAATATTCAAAACGGCGCCACGAGGTAAGC
>CAJYHD010000640.1 GCA_913773715.1 uncultured Sphingobium sp. | reverse complement strand
AGCGAGACAGAGTTGACGGGCCGTTAAACCTTTTTCGGCAAGAAGGTCGGGCTATGACTCGCATCCTTCATGTGCTGGACCACAGCCTGCCGCTCCACAGCGGATATACGTTCCGAACCCGGGCGATCCTGCGCGCGCAGATGGCCAAGGGCTGGGACGTGCGCGGAATCACGGGCTATCGCCATGTCGCGGCGGGGTCGGTCGAGGAAGAGATGGACGGCATCCGCTTCCATCGCACGCCTGGCAAGCCCGCTGCGGGCAATCCGCTGATTCGCGAGTGGCGCGATATTTCCGCCCATGCCGACGCGATCGAGTCGCTGGTGCGGCAATGGCGTCCCGACGTGATCCATGCGCACTCGCCCGTCCTCAATGCCATGGCGGCGCAGAAGGTGGCGAAACGCCACGGCATACCGCTGATCTACGAAATCCGCGCCTTCTGGGAAGACGCATCAGTCGGCAACGGCACCGGGGTCGAGGGCAACCCGCGCTATTGGCTGACACGGCAGCTTGAGACGCATGCGGTGCGCAACGCCGATGCGGTGGCAGTCATCTGCGAAGGGCTGCGCAGCGACCTGATCGCGCGCGGCATCAATGCGAACAAGATCATCGTGTCGCCTAATGGCGTCGATCTGGAACAGTTCGGTGCGCCGGTCGCGCGCGATCCTGCGCTGACCGCGAAGCTCGGCCTTGGCGGCGCGGACGTCGTCGGCTTCATCGGCAGCTTCTACGATTATGAGGGGCTGGATGACCTGATCGCCGCCATGCCCCGGCTGGTGCGGGCGCGTCCGCGCGCCAAATTGATGCTGGTCGGTGGTGGGCCACGCGAGTCGGCGCTGCGCGATCAGGCGATGGCGTCGCCCTTCTCCGACCGCATCGTTTTCGTCGGGCGCGTACCGCATGAGCAGGTCGAGGATTATTACGCGCAGATCGACGTTTTGGCCTATCCGCGCAAGGCGATGCGGCTCACCGAACTGGTGACGCCCTTGAAGCCGCTGGAAGCCATGGCGCAAGGGCGGCTGGTGGCCGCGTCCAGTGTCGGCGGGCATCGCGAACTGATCGAGGATGGCGTCACCGGCACGCTCTTTGCGCCGAACGATCCGATCGCGATCGCTCAGGCTCTGGCGGGGCTGTTCGCCGATCGCTCGCACTGGGAGGAGCGCCGCGCGGTGGCGCGCGCCTTCGTCGAGCGCGAGCGGGACTGGGCGTCCAATATCCTGCGCTACGAGCCGGTCTATCGCCGCCTGCTGGGCGGGCGCGACGGGGCGCGCGTCGCTGCATGAAGCCGATGGACTGGAACCGGCAGGAAGCGGGCATGGTCGCGCTGGCGGGCGTCAGCGTCGCGCTGGTCGTGCTGTTGATGCCCGCTGGCCTCGTTGAAATGGGGGTCGCGTCGAGCGGCCTCAGCGAAGCATGGCCCGCCGCCGCCCCGCCATTGGGGATGAAGGCGCGGCTGCTGCTTTCGGGATTTGCCGCGCTCATGACCATGGGCGCGATCATGATGGTGCGTCGGGAGCGGCCTGTCGCTGCGACCGGGCAAGAGGAAGAGCGGCATGGCGATCATGCCGGAGGAGCAAGACTGATGGGTTTCGCATTTACCAAGCTCAGCGCCTTCGCCAAGGGCCGTTCGGCGCCGCCAGTGGAGACGCCGCCCGCCGTGCGCCGCGCCGACGCGCACCCCGACGCGCCCGTTCGCGCGCCGATCTTCGCCAGCCGCGACTTTGGCGGGCCGGATATCTTTGCGGACGATCAGGATCAGCCGTTCATGGCTCCGCGCGCCCCGATGGCGTTCGAAGCCATGCCCGAAGCGCGGGGGGCGGACATCATCGCCCTGCCGAGCTTTGCGCCGATCGAGACGGACGAAGAAGAGCCTGTCGTCGAAGGCTCGTTCATCGCCACGCCCGTGTTTGCCGCTCCCCCGGTCGACCTTCCGACGGAACCTGCGCCGACACAAGGCATGAGCATCGGTCAGCTGACCGATCGGCTGGAGCGTGGACTTTCGCTCCGCAGTCGGACGCCTGCGCCTGCGCCCGCGCCGTCGGAGGCCCGGATCATCGCGGACATGCCCGTCGCGCCCGCCGTGCCAGTGCGCGAGATGCCGAGCGAGAATGCGGACGAGGCCTTGCGCGCCGCACTCAGCGCGCTCCGCAGCATGGCGGCGCGTCCGCGCTGATCCTCTTTGTTCGTCATCAGGCGGCGTGGGCTGAAAAGCCCGCACCGTTTTTGCTTTCACCAATCCTCGATCGTTAGAGCCGACAGGTGGAGCGTCATGCAGTCCGCCTTTTCCTCGCGCCCTTCCTCGCAGATGTCAGCGACGAAATGCCCGGTCAGCGCCCATTCGATCTCGGACAGTTCTCTAGCAAAGGCATCCAGTCGCTGAGCGGCGTCAGGCGCCGCAATGGCAACATGGATGACGTGCCCGCGCCCTTCGAACAGCGCGCTGGCCCAGGGGCGGGTGCTTGTCCGCGTGAAGATCGCGTCTGCACCCACGCGGGCGGAGATTTGCGCCAGCAGCTGGGGCAACGGATCGCGTAGCTTTTTTCCTGCCGTGGCTTGAGTAGCGGGCCGGGTACCGAAAGACAGATCCATGCTTGTCATTGCGCGCCACTCCTGTGATATTCGTTCATGAAATGTTCTATTCGCCTCACCACGCGATCGCCGGGTTCCCGCCCGTTACGCAGGTCGAAAACCAAGCGAGGATCGCGCGCACAACGGCGTCCGAAGGTGGTGGGCGGCATGGCTGCGTCGCGCAGAAACTTCTCGATAGCAGGCAGGATCATCATCGTCTTTCTCCCCTGATGCGGCGACTCGCCCGCTGCGAGCCGATAGGTGTATTCCTATTTCTTCGTCAATTTCCTACTTGTCTAGGAAAAAACCTATCTGTAGGGTCGGCATATGGTTGACATTCAGGATGCCCGAAATGCGCTGGATCGACTGATCGCCGAGCGGGGGGAGAATTATGCCGACCTGTCGCGGCTGATCGGTCGCAATCCGACCTATATCCAGCAGTTCATCAAGCGTGGCACCCCGCGCAAGCTGGACGAGGAAGACCGGCGCGTACTGGCGCGCTATTTCGGCGTGGCGGAGGAGATGCTGGGGGGCAAGCCTGCTCCATCCGTTCCGCTATCTGCCCCTCGGCTCGCGCGCACACGGGCCATGCCGCCGATCGTCGCGGTGCCGCGCCTCTCGCTCGGCGCATCCGCAGGCAGCGGATCGCTGGACGAGGATGAACGTGCGGCCGGTGCTATGGCATTCGACGCGCAATGGCTGCGGCAATTGGGAGTGCGACCGCAGCGGGTGTCGATCATCCGCGTCGATGGCGAATCAATGGCCCCGACGCTCAGCGATGGTGACGACATCATGGTCGATCATGACGACGGCGCGGATCGTCTGCGCGACGGCGTCTATGTGCTGCGGCTCGACGGCGTGCTGATGGTGAAGCGCGTCGCGATGGGGCCAAGGCGCGGGCGGTTCAGCGTCGTCAGCGATAATCCGCACTATCCCGACTGGAGCGACATCGAGCCGGCGCTGGTGGAGATTATCGGGCGGGTGGTGTGGACTGGCCGTCGCTTGCTATGATGCCGTTTTGGCGCTTGGCCGCGCTTCGTTGACCGCCTATCGCTGGGCGGCAAGGAGCTTCAGCATGAACGATAATGGCACAGTGATCCGCAAGGCGATCGAATGGCGCGGGGAGCCGATGGCGATCGCGACGGTCGTCAGCACCTGGGGTTCTGCGCCGCGACCGCGCGGCAGCCACATGATCGTCCATGCCGACGGGCGGTTTGAAGGCAGCATATCGGGGGGGTGTGTCGAAACCGACGTGCTTCAGCGTGCTGCCGAAGTCATCGCAGGCCGCCCCGCGCATGTCGAGCGCTACGGCGTCGCCGATGGTGATGCGTGGGAAGTGGGCTTGCCCTGCGGCGGAGAGATCGCCGTCATGGTCCAGCCGGTGGGAGAGGCAGGCTTCGCACCGTCGCTGTTCGACCGGATCGAGGCGGAGAGCGCACGTGGCCGCGCGCTGACGTTGGCCACCGACTTGACGCAAGGCGTGACGCGGGAAGAGGCGCAAGCGGGCGATTTCCTCAACCGCTATGATCCGCCGCGCCGCCTTCTGATCGTCGGCGCGGTCCAGATCGCGCAGTCGCTGGTGCCGTTGGCGCAGGCGATCGGAGTGACCCCGGTCGTGATCGATCCGCGGGGCCGCTTCCTGACGCAAGAGCGCTTTCCCGGCGTCGAACTCGACGATCGCTGGCCCGACGAAGCGGTCACGGCGCGGATGCCGGGCGAATCGACGGCTGTCGTGACGCTGAGCCACGACATCAAGATCGACGACCCGGCTCTAGCGGCGGCATTGCGCGCGCCGACCGGCTATGTCGCGGCGCTGGGATCGCGCAAGAGCCATGCAGCGCGGCTCGATCGGCTCGCCGCCATGGGCTTCGGCGCGGAAGATGTGAAGCGGATCGACGGACCGGCAGGTCTCGACATCGGCGCGGTCGGCGCTGCGGAAATCGCG
>CAJYHD010000639.1 GCA_913773715.1 uncultured Sphingobium sp. | reverse complement strand
GTCCGCCAGCGCGATGACGCGGCTTGCCTTGATGCCGGGTGCAGGTTCCAGTTCGTACATGGTCACGACCGGGCCGGGGCGCACCTCTACGATGTTGCCCTTCACATGGAAGTCATCGAGCACGGATTCAAGCAGGCGGGCGTTGCGTTCCAGCGCGGCCTTGTCGATCTTGCCGCCCTGGCTTGCGGGGATCGGGTTCAGCAGATCAGGCGAGGGAAGCGAGGAATTGCCGAACAAATCGTCCTGGCTGACGGGCGCCATCGAACGCTGCGCCGGAGCGGGCTTGGGCGACTGGATGGTGATCGGCGGCTTGGGTTCGTTCGACACCTGCTTGCGCGGGGTGGCGACGCGCTCGTGCGGGTCTTCATCATCCTCTATGTCGTCCGTTTCCACCGAAGCACGCCCCGCTCCGGCAAAAGCTAAGGACGGACGCGGCAGGTTGAGGCGGGGAAGCGAGGGGCGGCGCAGGGTGAAGATCGGCTTTTCGAGGGCGAGGCTGCGGTAGCAGGAGAAGAGGCCGACCAGCGTCAACAGCACGACCAGCACGCCCTTGATCCACGGCGCGGCGACGGGGAACTGGGCGAGCAGGCTGGCAAGGCCCCGCGCCACGACAAGGCCGATAATGCCGCCCCATCCGGCTGGAAGCCCAACGAGCGGATCGCTTTGAAACAGAGCGAGCGCAATGCCGAGCAGTGCGATGCCGACGAGACAGCGCCCGAACTGCCCCTGCCACCCTGCCATGTCCTGATCGCCCCATAGACGGCGCGCGGTAACAGCCATCAGCGGCAGGAGGAAAGCGACGGGAACGCCCAGCAGCCACAGGAGGAAATCCGCCGCCCACGCTCCAGGCGCGCGCATGATGTTGGCGACATGCTCGCCCGCCACCGTGTTCATCGACGGATCGCTCGGCGTATAGCTGAGCAGCGCCAGCGCGAGGAACAGCGTCGCCAGAAACAGCGCGATCGCGCCGATCAGCGCACCACTGCGGATGAGGCTGCGCTTCAGCATTTCGCGCCATTCCGGCTGGCGCTTGACGGTGCGGCCGACGGCCATGACTACCCTTGTCCCCCAAATGTTCCGTTCCGGCACAATGCGCCGGACGGGGAGTCCGCGTCAAGCCTGCGCGGCAGCCGCGAGGCTGAGGAGCGCGGCACCATCGACGCGCTGTACGGTCCATTCGTCCATCGGCTTTGCTCCGATCGAGCGGTAGAAGGCGATGGCTGGCTCGTTCCAGTCGAGCACCGACCATTCCAGGCGCGCGCAGTCGCGTTCTATGGCGAGGTTTGCGAGACGGGCCAGCAAAGCCTTCCCCGCGCCAAGGCCGCGCGCCTCCGGGCTGACGAACAAATCCTCCAGATACAGGCCGGGGCGGCCTTCGAAGGTCGAGAAATTGTGGAAGAAGAGCGCGAAGCCGACGGGCGCACCCGCATGTTCGGCGATCAGCACTTCGGCCATCGGACGCGGGCCGAAGATATAGCGCGCGAGCGTGTCGCGATCGGCCTTCACCGCATGGCTAAGTTTCTCAAACTCGGCCAGCGCAAGGATGAAGTCGCGGATCGTATCGATATCATCGACCTGCGCTGCCCGGATGATGATGTCGCTCATACTGCCCCCGCTTCGACATGGGCGATGGTCGCCCGCTTCGTGCGCGCGGCGATAAGGCAGCCCGCGACGATCAGCAAGGCGCCCGCCGCCGTGCTCCAGGCAAGCGGTTCGCCAAAGGCCAGCCAGCCGACGATCGCGGCCCAGACGAAAGCCGTATATTCGACCGGAATGAGCCGCTGCGCCTCGGCTCGCGCATAGGCCCAGGCGAGCGTGGCAAGCGACGTGAAGGCGAGCGTCGCGGCGAGCAGGATGAGCGGGACGGCTTGGAGAGGCGGGACCTGCGCATAGGCCGGTGCGCCAACGATGAAGACGCCGAGCATCACGAGGTGCTGGAAGAAGGCGACCTCGATCGGGGAGGCGAGTTGCGCTTGCTGCCGCTGGATGATGAGGTTCCAGGCGAAGAGAATGGCGGAGGCGAGGACCGACAGCGCGCCGAGCAGCGCGTCAGCGTCATAACGCCCGCTGGCCCGGCCCGACAGGATCACAGCGACACCGACCAGCCCCAGCAGCGACGCGCCGATCGCCTTTCCCTCGACCCGCTCCTTGAGCAGCAAGGCGGCAAGGTAGAGCGCGATCAACGGCGCGATGAAGGAGAGGGCGATCGCTTCGGCGAGGGGCAGGCGCATGATGCCCCAGAAAAAGAGCGCAGCCATCGCTGCCACCACCGTCCCCCGCAGCAGGTGGATGCGTAGCACGGCGCGACACGGCCAGCGCTGGCGCGTCACCAGCATGAGGATGAAGCCAAGGACCGTGCCGGTCACCGCGCGCCACAGCAGTGCATTGTAGAGGCCGATGCTGAGGCTCAACCCCTTCATCGATGCGTCCATCACGGAAAACAGCGCGACACCAAGGCAGCAAACAGCGAAGGGGATGGCGGCACTGCGCGGTGCGGTGGGCATGGCGCGTGCCTTATTCGGCGGCCTGCACCTTGCCCGCGTCGGTGGTTTCCGCTTCCAGCTTGGCTGCTTCGATCTCCGCGGCCTTAGCCTCCACCAGCCCGACGATGTGATCGACCATGTCGGCGTCGTGGATCGTGTGGTCGGTGATGCCCGAGAGATAGACCATATGTTTGCCATTGCCGCCGCCGGTCAGGCCGATGTCGGTTTCGCGCGCTTCTCCGGGACCGTTGACGACACATCCCAAGACCGAGAGCGAGAGCGGCGTGTTGATGTGCTGGAGCCGGTCCTCCAGCGCCTGAACCGTACGGATCACGTCGAAACCCTGCCGTGCGCAGGACGGGCAGGAAATGACCTTGACGCCGCGTGTGCGGATGCCGAGCGATTTGAGGATCTCGTAGCCGACGCGCACTTCCTCTTCCGGCTCGGCGGAGAGGGATACGCGGATGGTGTCGCCGATACCGGCCCAGAGCAGGTTGCCGATGCCGATCGCGCTTTTCACCGTGCCGCCGATCAGGCCACCCGCTTCGGTGATGCCGAGGTGGAGGGGGCAATCGACCGCGTCTGCGAGCTGCATATAGGCCGCGACAGCGAGGAAGACGTCGCTCGCCTTTACCGCGACCTTATATTCGTGGAAATCCTGATCCTGAAGCAGCTTGATATGATCAAGCGCGGACTCGACCAGTGCCTCCGGGCAAGGCTCTCCATATTTTTCGAGCAGGTCCTTTTCGAGACTGCCTGCGTTGACGCCTATGCGGATCGAGCAGCCATTCGCCTTGGCCGCATCCACCACTTCCTTGACGCGCGCCTCGCTGCCAATGTTGCCGGGGTTGATACGCAGGCAGGCCGCGCCGGCATCCGCCGCTTCGAGCGCGCGTTTATAGTGGAAATGGATATCGGCGACGATCGGCACGCGGGCGGCGCGGACGATCTGCTTCAGGGCCGCCGTCGATTCCTCGTCGGGGCAGGAGACGCGGATGATGTCGACGCCCGCATCCTCACATCGGCGGATCTGGTCGATCGTCGCGCGCACGTCATGCGTCAGCGTGTTGGTCATGGTCTGAACGGTGACGGGCGCGTCACCGCCGACCGGCACGTTGCCGACCATGATCTGGCGGCTCGGGCGGCGGGCGATATCGCGCCAGGGACGCAGGCCGGGATTGAGGTCGGACATGAAAAGGGGCTCCGTAGTTACGAAGCCCCTATAGTCATTCCCAGTCGCAGTTAGAAGCGACCTCTTATATCAGAAGCGGCCATTCCTTTAGAAGCGGAACGTGACCGATCCGGCGACTTGGTCGGCGTTGCCGCTCGTCTGCGCCAGCGTCGTGGCGGTGACGGTCGCGGGAGCCGGGAAATAGCTGTCCGGGCGGATAATGTTCGCTTTCTCCACGAAGGTGTGGGCGTAGCTGACGTTGAGCGCCACGGCCGGCGACAGGTTCCAGGTCGCGCCGCCCGTCAGCCAGACGCGATCGCCATCGGGAACGCGGGTGGTCAGGTGCTGCGGATTGGTCGGGGTGCGGTCGAACATCGTGCCGGCGCGCAAGGTGAGTGCGGGGCTGACATCATATTCGCCGCCGACGCTGACCGAGTAGCTGTCCTTATAGTCCAGTTCCTTGTTGGTCGTGCCGGTGGCGGAGGTGACGGCGATGCCCTTGAACTTCGACCAGTTGTACCATTTGCCGGTGATCATCGCGCGCAGGCTGGGCGTCAGCTTGTGCATCATCGATACGGTGACGATATCGGGCAGGTCGAGCGGGGCGGTGGCGTCGAGCGATCCGTTTGCCACGGCAATCGGTCCGACGAGACCGGAGATCGTCTGCGTACCCGCCAGCTTGTGCTTGATGCCCGAGCGATAATGGACGCCGAAATTGGTGTCGCCGGTCGTGTAGAAAACGCCTGCGTTCCAGCCGACGGTCCAGTCGTCGCCCTTGAGACGCGCAAAGCCATCTGTAGCGATCAGTGGCGAAAGCTGGGGCAGTGCGTTGGTCAGCGTCGCCTTCACATATTGCACATCGACACCACCACCGATCGAGAGATTGTCGCTCAGCTTATAGGCCGCGGACGGCTGAATATTGTAGGTCTTGAGGTTGGTGTAGATCGAGTCATACCGACCGAAGAAGCCATCATCATATTCCAGCTTCAGGCCGAAGGGCGCATTGACGCCGAGGCCCAGCCACAGCCGGTCTCTGATCTGCGCACTGGCGTAGAAGCTGGGGATCGGAATGACGCTTTCGAACGGATTGCCGCCGTCATTACCGTTGACCGGTACGCGGACGGGCAGGCCCGGAACCGAGCGGTAGGTGCCGCGATTGGTCTGGCGTGCCGACGCCATCAGCGCCGAGCCGCCTGCCGAGACCTGAACGCCCTGAAGCTGCGTCATCGCCGCCGGGTTGAAATAGATGGTCGAGGGATCGTCACCCGCCGCCGCGCCGCCCGAAAGCGCACGGCCGATTTCCACCGGCGACTGTTCCTGAAGGTAGAAGCCGCCCGCCAGAGCCGGAGCGGACGCCGCCATCGCGCCTGTCAGAACAACGGAACCCAATATGTGCCGGGGAGAAACCATGGCATACCTCTGCTAAATTTGTGGACCCTTATCGGTCGCGCCTTCACGCAACGCTGCGGTTTCTGGCCCAGGCAGGACCGGCCTGTCGAGATGATTTTGGGTCCAGACCCGCAGAAAGCCGCCATTTTCTTAGCATGGTTGCGCGATTGTCGCACCCTGACGCTACGGCGTCGGGGAAAAGGGACCGATCTGCATCGGGCAAAAAAAAGCCGCCCAGAAGGACGGCCTTGAAGTTTTAGGAGAGGATGCCTGAAAGGCCCGTTTCTTTTGCAGTGCAGCGACGACTGTCGCAAATGCGAAATAAACATCTTTGATTGCGTTTATTGCAACCGCTGCAAAAGCGTCTGCTTTCCGTAACGGAACGCGAAGCAGAATTTTTGATAGCGGTAACTATCTTAGTCATCATCAAGCTGGAACGAGATCCAATCCATGCGCTGCAAGTTCCAGTTGCAGGATATGGATCAATTGCAAAAGCCCCGCTTCAGTATGTGATTCGGCACGCGCGACGAGGGCGGCTTCCGTGTTCGATGCACGTAGCAGCCACCATCCTTCCGTAGTGCGAACCCGAACACCGTCGATGGTGATCACGTCCACGCCGTTACGAAGCAGATGATCGCGAATCTTATCCACGATGACAAACTTGCGTTCTTCAAGGGCCGGGATACGGATTTCTGCTGTCGCGAAAAGGCAAGGCTGCGTATCCAACCAGTCTGCTAGCGAACCAGGCAGCTCGCCGACTGCGCGGATCAGGCGGACGGCTGCGTAGAGCCCATCGTCGAAACCATAATAATCGTCGGCGAAGAAGAGGTGGCCGGTCATCTCGCCGCCCAGCAGCGCGCCAATCTGCTTCATTCTGGACTTAATATGGCTATGTCCCGTCTTTTCCATGACGGGTGTGCCGCCACGCGCCGCGATGTCGTCGAAAACGCTTTGGCTGACTTTCACGTCCGCGACGATGCTGGCTCCGGGATGCCGGGCGAGCACATCCTGCGCGAAGAGCGCGATCAGCCGGTCACCGGGGATCGCACGTCCTTTGCCATCGATCACGCCAATCCGGTCGCCATCACCATCGAAAGCCACGCCGAAATCGAGCCTGTTGGCAAGGACAAGGGCGCGCAGGTCGGCAAGGTTTCGATCCTCGGAAGGATCGGGATGATGGTTGGGGAAATTGCCGTTCACATCGGCGAACAACAGATGATGCTGACCCGGGAGGCGCTGGACCAGCTGTTCCATGGCCGGACCCGCCGCGCCATTGCCTGCATCCCAGCCGATGCAGAGTGCGGGACCATCGAACCCTTCGACAAGACGCGCGACATAGGCGGCGAGCGCCGGGCGATCGATCGCGGTGCCGCTGCCCTTCTCCCAATCCCCGGCTGCGGCGAGAACGCCCAACTGCTGGATCGCATCGCCGAAAAAGGGCGCGTGGTCCTTCGCCAGCTTGAAGCCATTGTCATCGCGGGGGTTATGGCTGCCGGTTACCTGTATGGCGCCATCGACATCGCCGACCGCCTCGGCATGATAGAGCATGGGCGTGGGGCCGAGGCCGATACGCACGACATCGATTCCCGTCGCGAGCAAGCCATCGACCAGCGCCGCTTCCAGCATGGGCGAGGATAGCCGCCCGTCATAGCCGACCGCGACACGCGCGCCACCATCGCGGCGGATGACCGTACCGAAGCTGCGACCTATGGCGAAGGCATCCGCTTCGAACAGGCTTTGTCCCACCGTCCCGCGAACATCATAGTCGCGCAGCAGTTCGGGATGGAAGCGATGGCTCACCTAAGCCTGCTCGCGTCGCGCCTGATCGGCCAGCAGCAGGTCGCGGGCAGCATTGATGCGGGCAGCCAGCGCTTCGGTGCCGCCGCGATCTGGATGAACAGATGCGATCAGGCGGCGGTGCGCGGTGCGGATCGCTTCAGGCGACGCATTGGCAGGCAGACCGAGCAGCGCGCTCGCTTCGGCCAGATCGCTCGCGCGCTCCTGTCGGGGCGCGGATCGTATCTTCGGCTTTGCCTTCACCCCCTTGCCCTGTTTGGCGAAGAAGAGCGCCGCGCCCAGCAGCAGGGGTGCGCCCAGTTGCGGCTTGCCCTTGGCGGCGAGTACGGCGCCGACCAAGGCTGCGCCCAGCGCCATGCCGTCCTTCGCCGTCATTCGCTGAAGCCGCCCCGTCCAGATGAGCCAGCCCGCGACCCCGATCAGCAGCAGGGCGACCAGACCCATCAGGCGGCGCCGATCAGGTCCATCGTGCCGACGCCTTCGCGTTCGGGAAGGGCGAGACCCGACACCATTTCGCGCAATTCCTGACGCGCGGCGATGTGGCTGACGCCAAGGTCGCCGAGTTGCCCCTTGTCTAGCAGCGTGAGACCCGAGGGGAAAAGCTCACGAAAGATGACCCGCTCGGAGAGGCCCGGAATGACGCGGAAGCCGACGCGACGGGACAGTTCCATCAGCGCGTCGCCTACGCGCTTCTTGTTGCGGGCGTCATGATGCTGGACTCGGTTGCGCAGCACGACCCAGTCGATCGAGACGCCATCCGCCTTCGCGCGCGTCTTGCGCGCTTCGAAGATCAGTTCAGAATAGAAGGAAAGGCGGCGAACCTTGAAGGTTTCGGCGTCCACCTGACCGATGAGGTCGAAATCGACGAAGCTGTCGTTCATCGGCGTGACCAGGCTGTTGGCGCGCGCCGCCATGTGGCGCGCAAACAGATCATCGCGACCCGGCGTATCGACGATGACGAAGTCCTTGTCGGTGGAGATGGCGGCGACCTCCTCCTCCAGCGCGTCGATGCTGTCGCCCTTCAAAACGGCATAAGCGGGCGTCGGCAGGTCGATCGCCCGGCGGCGGGCGGTTTCCTCGCGATTTTCCATGTAGCGGGTGACGGTGCGCTGGCGCGGATCGAGGTCGATCATGCCGACCCGATGACCCAGTGCGGCAAGCGCGATGGCGGTATGCACCGCCGTCGTCGATTTGCCCGTTCCGCCCTTTTCATTGGCGAAGACGATGAGATGCGGCTTGTTCGCCATGGCCCCTATATGCCCCGTTCCTGTCGCAATGCTGTTGACGGTCCGTCGACATGAAGCCAAGCCCGGATAACGTCCCTTGCCTGCCCTTATCGGAGCCTTGACCCCCGTGCAAATCCTGCGTGACCTGCCTCCCCTGCGTGCTGCCGTGGAGGCGCTCAAAAGCGACTGAAAACCGCTGGTTCTGGTGCCGACGATGGGGGCGCTGCATGAGGGGCATATGGCGCTGGTGGAGGAAGCCAAGCGGCATGGCCGGCACG
>CAJYHD010000638.1 GCA_913773715.1 uncultured Sphingobium sp. | reverse complement strand
CTGCCCCCGGCCCAGCTTGTCCGCCGGGGGCAGGGCGGCCACGCCCCGCTGATCGTGCCGGAGCGAGGCCCGGGCGAGGTGCGCCATGTGACCCGCGCCTTCAACCGGATGCAGGCACGTATCGGCCGGTTGATCGACGAGCGTACCCGCGCGCTGGCGGCGGTGGGCCACGATCTGCGCACCCCGCTTGCCCGGCTTCGCCTACGCGCCGATGCGATCCATGACGACGAAGTGCGCGAGGCGATCGGCACCGATATCGAGGAGATGGAGGCGATGGTCTCCTCGCTGCTCGCCTTTCTGGGCGGGGAGGGCGATGCCGAGCAGCCCGAGCTGACCGACCTCGCCATCCTCTGCGCCAATCTGGCCGATGATGCGGCCGACCATGGCCGTGACGTCCGCTATGTCGGACCGGATCATTTCGACTGCCGGTTGCGCCGGTTCGGGGTGAAGCGCGCGCTGACCAACCTGGTCGAGAATGCGCTCCATTACGGCGATCACGCCACCATCACCCTGCGCGCCGAGCCCGGTGACGATGTGCGCATCCGCGTCGAGGATAATGGGCCGGGCATCCCGGAGGAGTCACTGGAGCTTGTGCTGGAGCCGTTCGTCCGGCTCGATACGGCACGGCGGCGGGACACGGTGGGCTTCGGCCTGGGCCTGTCGATCGTCGCGCGGGTCGTCGCGGCGGAGGGTGGGGAATTGACGCTGGCCAACCGCCCCGAAGGCGGCCTCTGCGCAGAAATTCGACTTCCTCACTGCCGGACATGATTTGTCACGGTTTCGCTGCACGACAGCAAAACTCAATGCGTATTACAGTTCACAGAGGTTGGCGCCGGGCCCCACCCCCTCGGGGAACGGAGCCACCTCACCGTTTTGATGTTCGCCCCTGAACCGTTTGCGATAGCGGGCGAGCAGAGCGTCTGGCCAATCATTCGGGAGGTAACCGATGACCATGGAGTTCGATTTGACCGCACTGGAATTGCAGGGTGCCCTGCTCGTGCTGACGGTGATCATCACCTTCGCCGCCATCGAGGGCTGGAAGGCTCGATAACCTCCTCACACATTTTACGCGTTTCGCAAGGACTCCCCTGCCGCCCCCCTCCGGCATGAGTCCGACCGGAAAGGGGTAGGCGGCCCGGCTCAGGGCCGGGTCGTCTGCTCCATCACCGCCAACCGGCCTTGGATCGCAGCGACCAGTTGGGTTGCCGTATAGGGCTTCGTCAACAGTGCGGCGTCCATATTCGCCGCGTCCGCCGCCATGCCGCCGTCGCCCGTCGCAAAGACGATCGATAGCGTCGGCCGCAACTGCCTTGCCCGCCCAGCCAGTTCGACGCCTGACTCACCCGGCAGGTTGAGGTCGGTCACCAGCACATCGATCTGCGCCGTCTGAAGCGCGGTCATCGCCTCTTCGGCGGTCACGGCATGGACTACGACAAAGCCCGCATCCTGCAGGGTTTCGGCCGTATTCATACGGATCAGATCGTCATCCTCGACCAGCAGGACGGTACGGCCATCATGCAGCGGCTGGGGCCGAACCTCTTCGACGGACGGCTCGGAGCGGGTGGAGGGAGCCTCGCTGGTCGCCATGCGCCGCTGACGCTGGTTGGCCAACACATGCCGGAACTTCCGCGCCAATGCTTCGCGAGTATAGGGCTTGGAGAGCAGCTCCACCCCCCGGTCCAGCCGCCCGCCATGGACGATCGAATTCTCGGTATAGCCCGACGTAAACAGCACCGCGATATCGGGCAGGCGCTCGCGCGCCTTACGGGCGAGTTCGGGGCTCTTCAACGTGCCGGGCATCACGACATCGGTGAAAAGCATGTCGATCGGGATGCCGCTTTCGATGACGTTCAGCGCACTCTGCGCATCCACCGCCTTAAGCACCCGGTAGCCCAGATCGGACAGCAGCTCGACGACGGTCGCGCGCACCTCGGCATCGTCCTCGACGACCAGCACGGTCTCGGTGCCGCCGGTGATCGGGCCGGTATCGACCGCGACCTCGACATCCTCGGCCTCCATCGCGCGGGGCAGATAGAGCTTGATCGTGGTGCCGTGGCCGACCTCGGAATAGATCTTCACATGGCCGCCCGACTGTTTGACGAAGCCATAGACCATCGACAGTCCCAGCCCCGACCCCTTACCCTCGCTCTTGGTCGAGAAAAAGGGCTCGAAGACCTTTTGGATGATCTCGTCCGACATGCCGGAGCCAGTGTCGGACACCGCCAGCAGGACATATTGGCCAGGCGTCACCTCGTCATGGGTGCGGGCGTAATCGTCGTCGAGATGCGCATTGCCCAGCTCGATGGTCAGCTTGCCTTGGCCTTCCATCGCATCGCGTGCGTTGATGGCCAGGTTCAGCAGCGCATTTTCGATCTGCGCCGGATCGATGAAGGTGTTCCACAAGCCACCGCCGACGATCGTCTCGATCTCCACGCCCTCGCCGATCGCGCGGCGCAGCATGTCGTCCATGCCCTGGACGAAGCGGGTGACGTTGACGACCTTGGGCTCTAGAGCCTGGCGCCGACCGAAGGCAAGGAGCTGTGCCGCCAACTTGGACCCGCGCGAAACGCCCGCCATCGCATTGGCGATACGCTGTTCGGCGCGGTCATTGCCCGCCACGTCCTTGCCCAGCAGCTGGAGGTTGCCCGACACGACCTGCAACAGGTTGTTGAAGTCGTGGGCGACACCGCCGGTCAGCTTGCCGATCGTCTCCATCTTCTGCGCCTGGGCCAGCTTCATCTCGGCCTGGCGGCGCTCGGCGATCTCCTCGATGACGCGGCTTTCCAGCGTCTCGTTGAGCTGGCGC
>CAJYHD010000637.1 GCA_913773715.1 uncultured Sphingobium sp. | reverse complement strand
CCCCTTCACGTCGTCTTGGCTGAACGCCTAGAACGGGCGGAAGTCTCAGAGGGAGAGCCCCGGCACGTGGCCATCCTTGCTCATTGTGCGGCTCCCAGCTCCATGATCCAGCTTCAGTATCTGCGCTGGATCGAGCGATGGCGTTGGCGATCGTGAACCTACGAACGCAACCGGCTAGATAGACCCACAAGCAGTCATTCAGAGCCACTCTCTCCAACCCGACTTCGGACATCCGTGCATAAGCCTTGCCAAGAGCGGATAGAGCTTTCTTTGCAAAGTTGCGTTGCCGATGAGCAAATGATGGACAATCCATTTGACCCGCCGCCCCCGTTCAGGGATCGAGGGGGTCAGCGGGATCGACGCGCAAGGACTCACGCGAAGGTTTCATGGCGATAGCGGTGGGGGCGATCCGGCCATCGACGATGGCTGGCTGATAGCCGAGTTCGCGGCGGTTGCGTTCGACAAAGGCCGGGCTGGCGACCGCATCGATATGTAACGCATTGCTGACCACGAGCATATCCCGGTCAAGCGGCGCACCCATCGCGACCAACCGGCGCGTGGCGTTGCGAAGATTCGTCGTGGTATGCCGGGCGTAGGGCTCGACCACGATTGCATCCGCCGGAATGCCAAAGCGCTCGATCAGGGCGCGGCGCATCTCCAATGCCTCGACATGCGGGGTGTCGCGCGGATGGACCGCGCTGCCACTGACGATCAGGAAGGGTGCGATGCCTGCCGCAAACTGCTCGGCTGCGACGCGAACATTGACCTTCCCCTTGGCGCTGAGCGGCGTCTCCAGATCATCCGGCCCGACGCCAAGCACCAGGATCACGCTGTAGCGGTACCTACGCCAGTCCATCGTTCCCGCGCGTTTGAAGGGGGCGCCATTGTATCGTTGATCGAGCGGTTCGAACGCGACCGCCGCATTCTTGTCGTTGGCGTCGAGCAGCGCGAGGGCAAGCGATAGGCTGATATCGTTGCTGAGCCTAGGATCGCTGCGTTGTGCCAGGGACATGACGACGGCGTCGGCGACCTTCGCGGCGAAGGCCTCACTACCGAAGGGCGAGTCGGACCCGTCGATCAGCGGATACCGCGGCAATTTGCCGACTCCATACACCCGCAGAATCTCGTTCAGGCCATCCACCTGTCTGCGCACGTCATCACCGCCGTCGGCCACGTGCGCAGCCAAAACCTCCCGCTCGTCATCGCGCAGGATCGCCGCTTCGACGACGCAGGCTGGTGACCCGGCGCAAGCCGCGACGCGACGATCGCGCGCTTCGCCTGCCAGCGGCCCATGCAACGCTGGAAATAGTCGCTGCGCCATCGCCGCCAGCTGATTGTCGCGTGCGGCGGATTGGGAATGGGCGGGCGACGACACAGTAATCGCGATTGCCAGCGTCGCCGCCATCATCCGCCCCATCGTCCTCACCAGGACTTGCTGAGAATGAAGCGCACGGTGCGGCCGAAGATCGGGCGGCCATAGATCGCATCGCGCGAGGTCTGGCCGTCGAGCTGGTCGGTGCGCGGATTGCCCTCGGTCAGGCCCTTGTTGTTGAAGATGTTGTCGCCGACGACCTGGAACTGGAAGCCGCCATGAGTCAGCGTCGCACCCAGCCCAAAGGTGTTGTAGGCGGGCAGGCCGGTATTGTTGAACAGATCGACATAGCGGCGGCCGACATATTCGTAGCGGCCATAGACCTCAACCTGGTCACCGCCAGCATCGAAGGCGAAGGTCGGGCGGATATTGCCGAACACCTTGGGCTCGCGGATGATCTGCTTGCCATTGACCGCCGAAGGGTCGGCGCCCGCGCTGTTCTGCAGGTTGCGGTATTTCGGCTCCTGATAGGTGAACGAGCCCGAGACGAAAAACCAGGAGGCAGGGGCCAGCGTGCCGTCGACCTCGACGCCCTTGACCTCGGCCTGGCCGATAAAGGGCACCGCCTGGTCGTTGCGGCCGGTGGTCGGGTTGAACGCCACGAACGAGGCGTTGAACGGATCGAACTTCGTATAGAAGCCGGTCATGTACAGATAGTTGCGGCCGAACGAGGCCTTCAGCCCGGCCTCGTACTGGTCGGCCTGCGTCTTCACCAGCACGGGATTGATATTGTAATAGCTGGCCGACTGGGGCGGCACCTCCAGATGCGAAGCGCGCAGATAGCCGCCGAAATGGGTGCTGACGTCGTAATTGATACCGACCGTCCAGTTGGTCGCGACGGGGCTGTCCTTGCGAGTCTGGCGCGCGCCGTCGAAGCTGCGCACGCTGTTGTCGGCGAGCGTCGCTGGATCGCCCAGATTGACCGAGGTCGAGGTCAGGCCATAGCCGCTGATATTGTACCATTCGTGGCGGATGCCGCCATCGATGCGCAGGCCGGGCGTCACTTCCCAGGTGTCGTTGGCATAGACCGCATAGACGGTCGAATCGACATCGCCCTGGTTGAGCGTGGTGCCATAGCGCAGCACGCCCTTGTCGGTGACCGAGCCGAGCACCGCGCCGGTGGCCGAATAGGCGACGAGGTCGAGCGTGCGGGGCTGGCCGCGCACTTCCATCAGATAGTCCTGATAGACCGTCTTGTTGGTCAGACCGTAGGCCGAGGCATAGCCGCCCAAACGCAGGTCGTGGGTGCCGAAGCCCGTCTCGAACTTGCGGGTGACGCTGACATCGCCCTGGCCCGAATAGAAGTTGGAATCGACCCCGCGATACTGGCCTTGCACGACCAGTCCCGAGGCGGAATAGGGATCATAGGCAGTCGTGCCGTTGGTGCCCGACAGCGCATAGCCCAGCCGCGCGACCGCGCCGAAGGCGGTCGTCGCCGCGCTTTGGAAACCGCGTGCGAAGCTGTTGGCGTCGACCGGGTTGGAGGTCGAATAGAGCGCGTCAAAGCGCAGCTTGCCCTGTGTGTAGCCGGCCTTGGCCGCGAACTGCCAGCCGCCGAACTCAGCGTCATATTGCAGACCGATATTGCCATATTCCATGTGGCGGCCATCAGCGAGATCGCGCGTCTCGCTGCGCACCACGCCGGCCGCATCGCGGTACTTCAGCGTCACGCCCCGAAAGGCGGGCGAGTTCAGCGTGCCTCGGAAGAAGTCGATATAGGGATCGAGCGACACCGACGGGTTGCGCGGATCGGCGACCGGGATCGGCAGGTAGATGGTGTTGTGATCGTTCAGATAGTTGACGCTGAGTTTCAGCGTACCATT
>CAJYHD010000636.1 GCA_913773715.1 uncultured Sphingobium sp. | reverse complement strand
CCTGCTGCGATGCGTGGGGCGGCGCGTCAGGCTTGTCTTCGCCTTTGCTGAACAGGCGCGCGATCGTGACGAAGAACAACGGAACATAGAAGATCGCAAGGACCGTCGCAGTCGTCATGCCGCCGATCACCGCCGTGCCGATCGCCACGCGGCTCTGCGCGCCTGCGCCGGTCGCGATGGCAAGCGGGATGACACCCGCGATGAAAGCGAACGACGTCATCAGGATCGGGCGGAAGCGCAGCTTGGCCGCCTCCAGCGCCGCGTCGATCGCATTGCTGCCGTTCCGGTGTGCCATTTCGGCAAACTCGACGATCAGGATCGCGTTCTTGGCAGCAAGGCCCATGGTGGTGAGCAGGCCGACCTGGAAGAAGATGTTGTTCTCCAGTCCCCGCGCCCACACCGCGATCACCGCACCGACCAGGCCGAGCGGAATGACCAGTAGCACCGCGAGTGGGATCGACCAGCTTTCGTAGAGAGCCGCGAGGCAGAGGAAGACGACCAGTACGGATAGACCGTACAGCAAAGGCGCCTGCCCGCCAGACAATTGCTCCTGATAGGACAGGCCGCTCCAGGCGAAGCTGGTGCCGGGGGGAAGCTTCTTCTGCAAGGCGACAATGCGGTCCATGGCATCGCCGGAGCTGGAGCCGGGCGCGGCTTGCCCCTGGATTTCGAAAGCGGGAAGGCCGTTGAAGCGCGCAAGCGTGCTTGGTCCCATGGCCCAGTGCGTCGTCGCGAAGGCGGAGAAAGGAACCATCTGCCCGGTGGTCGCAGACCGCACCATCCAGTTGTCGATGTCGGTCGGCAGCGCTCGGAACGGCGCATCCGCCTGGATGAACACGCGCTTCACGCGGCCCCGATCCACGAAATCGTTGACATAGGTGCTGCCCCAGGCGGAACTGAGCACGTCGTCCACATTTGCTTGCGTCAGCCCAAGGACCGCGAGCTTTTCATTGTCGATATCGACCTTCAGCTGCGGCGTATCTTCCAGGGTCGCGGCGCGCACCTGCGCCAGAACCGGATCGCTGTTGGCAGCGGCAAGCAACTGGTTGCGCAGAGCCAGGAACTTGTCGCGGCTAAGGCCGCCGCTGTTCAGCAGTTCGAAGGTGAAGCCATTGGACTGGCCTAGGCCGCGAATGGCGGGCGGTGTCATCGACAGGATCTTCGCATCGCGGATGGCGGCAAGCTTCTGCGTCGCGCGCTGGGCAATCGATCCCGCCGTATTGACGGACCCCTTGCGATCCTCCCACGGCGCGAGGTTGATGAATCCTTGGCCCACATTCTCGCCCTGACCCTGGAAACTGAAGCCGGTGAGGATGAAGGTGAAGGCGACATTGTCCTTTTCGTCGCTCAGGAAATAATTCTGCACCTGATCGACCACGGCCTTGGTCCGGCTCGACTTCGCACCCGAAGGTAGCGTCATCTGCACCATGACCTGCCCCTGATCCTCGACCGGCAGGAAGCTGGTGGGCAGGCGGGTGAAGATCAGCACCAATAGGCCGATCACCAGGATGTAGAGACCCCAGAACAGCTTGCGCCGCCGCATGACACCCTTGGTCCGGCGCATATAGCCGTTGGTAACGCGCTCGAACCAGCGGTTGAACTTGCCCGCCCAGCCGCGATCCTTCTTCTCATGGTTCACCGGCTTCAGCAATGTGGCGCAGAGCGCAGGCGACAAAATCAGCGCGACAAGCACCGACAGCAGCATCGAAGACACGATAGTGATCGAGAATTGGCGATAGATGACGCCGGTCGATCCGCCGAAGAAGGCCATGGGCAACAGCACGGCGGACAACACGAGCGCGATGCCGACCAGCGCGCTGCCGATTTCCTGCATCGACTGGATCGTCGCCTCCTTGGGCGACAGATGCTCCTCCTCCATGATGCGCTCGACATTTTCGACGACGACGATCGCGTCATCGACCAGCAGGCCGATCGACAGCACCATGCCGAACAGGGTCAGCGTGTTGATGGAGTAGCCGAACAGGGCGAGGATGCCGAACGTCCCCATCAGGACCACCGGCACCGCGATCGCAGGAACCAGCGTCGCGCGCCAGTTTTGCAGGAAGACGAACATCACGATGACGACCAGTGCCACCGCTTCGATCAGCGTATGGATGACTTCATCGACGGACAATTTGATAAACGGCGTAGTATCGCGCGGATAGACGATCTTGTAGCCATGGGGCAGGTTGGACGAGAGTTCCTGTACCTTCGCCTTGACCAGCTCGGCGGTTTTGAGCGCGTCGGCAGCGGGCGCGAGCTGAAGCGCGATGCCGGACGCCGGATGGCCGTTCAGCGTGGCGGAGGTGGTGTAGCTTTCGTTACCCAGCTCCACGCGCGCCACATCGGACAAGTGGACGATCGACCCGTCGCTCTGTGTCTTGACCACGATCTTGCGGAACTGATCGGGTGTCTGGAGCCGCGCGCGCGATGTGACCGTTGCATTGATCTGCTGCCCCTTTGGCGCGGGATCGGCACCGATCTGCCCTGCGGAAATTTCGACGTTCTGCGCCCGGATCGCGGTCTCGACGTCCGACGGCATCAGTCCGACGGCAGCGAGCTTGTACGGGTCGAGCCAGACGCGCATCGCATATTGCGATCCAAAGATGCGCGTCGCGCCGATGCCGTTGATGCGGGCGATCGGGTCCTGGAAATTATTGACCAGATAGTCGGCGATGTCCGCCTGCGTTGCCGTGTCCGTTTCGTCATACAGGCCGACCAGCATCAGGAAGTCGGTCTGCTGCTTGGTAACGGTCAGCCCCTGCTGCTGCACCGGGTTGGGCAGGCGGGACAGCGCTTGCTGCACCCGGTTCTGCACCTGCACCTGCGCCGTATCGGGATTGGTGCCTTTCTGGAAGGTGACGCTGATCTGAGACTGCCCCGCCGCGCTGGACGAGGAGGAAAAATACATCAGGCCATCAATGCCGGTCAGCTGCTGTTCGATGATCTGCGTGACGGCGGTCTCGACGGTTTCTGCCGACGCACCGGGATATGTCGCGTTGATACCAACACCGGGCGGTGCGATGTCAGGATATTGCGCGATAGGCAGCGACAGCATCGCGCCCAGGCCCGCCAGCATGATGCCGATCGCGATCACCCATGCGAAGATGGGGCGCTCGATGAAGTAGCGGCTCAGCATCTACCGACCTATCTCGCAGCCGCGACGGTGATGGGCTTCACCGTGTCTTTGGGCTGTACTTTGTCGGTGCCCTCGACGATCAGCCTGTCCCCGGCCTTCAGACCTGCGGTGATGAGCCATTTGTCACCGATCGCCTGCGCGGTGGTCACGGTGCGACGGATGACTTTGTTGTCCTTGCCCACGACCAGCGCGGTCGCGTTACCTTTGGGATCGCGGTTGATCCCCTGCTGCGGCGCGAGGATACCGCCAGGCACCACGGCCTGGGGGGCGACCACGCGCACGAACATGCCGGGCAGCAGCAGCCCGTCGGGATTGGGAAATTGTGCGCGCAACGTGATCGTACCGCTGTTGACGTCCACGATCGGCTCGGCAAACTCGATCCGGCCTTGCTGCGGATAATCCGTCCCGTCGTCCAGCTTCAGCCGGATGTTGGCGCTGGCCGGCAGCGTCTTGCCCGCCGCGAGCGACCGGCGCAGTTGCAGCAGTTGCGCGCTCGATTGCGTCACGTCGACATAGATGGGGTCGAGCTGCTGGATCGTCGCCAGCGGATCGGCCTGGCTTGCCGTCACCAATGCGCCTGGCGTGAAGAGCATACGGCCGATGCGTCCGCTGATCGGCGCGCGCACCAGCGTGAATTCCAGATTGACGTTGCTCGTCGCAAGCTGCGCGCGGGCCTGTCCGACGGATGCGCTTGCCTGCCGCGCCTGCGCGATCACATCGTCGCGATCCTGCGCGCTCACGGCTTCGGTATCACCTAGGCTGCGGTAGCGGTTCGCCCGCGCCTGCGCCGCGACCAGCGACGCTTCCGCGCTGGCAAGGTTCGCCTGCGCCTGATCGCGCGATGCGCGATAGAGACGCTGGTCGATCTGGAACAAAGGTTGCCCGGCTTTCACCATCGCGCCCTCGGTGAACAGCCGCTTCTGAAGGATGCCAGACACTTGCGGGCGGACTTCGGACATCATGGTGGAAACGGTACGGCCCGGCAGTTCGCTCGCCACGGTCACGTTCCCGGCGGAAAGCGTGACGACGCCCACCTCGACCGGCCCCTTCTTGGGCGGTTGCTGCTTGGCGCAACCCGACAGCAGGGCGATCGCAGCGAGAGAGGCTACGCTGAGGCTGAACGAAGAGGCAGGGCGGAACATCGGTCTGACGTATATCCTTGACTGACCAGAAGGAGGTCCGTCCGCTCATCCGCCCCGATCGTGGGGGGAGGGGGAGGGGGAGCCGACGACCCGGGCGATACGGACGGACGCTCCAACTGGCGTCGGCGGGGGCTGCCGACATCATCCTCCTGCGGAATTTACAGGTTACAACATAGAGGGAATTAATGTCCTCCCGGCACAATCTGTGACAGAGTGCGACAAGCCGGTATCGATTTGTATCGACCTGTATCATGGCGATCTAGGATCAAGACTTGATGCTTTGTGCGCGCTAAGGATGATGTCATGTCAGACCTTGCCTCCCGTTTCGCAACGATCGCAGTGGTCGATGATGATGCGGACATCCGCGAGCTGATCGTCGGCCAGCTGGCGCAGGAAAACTACCGGCTGCTCGGCCTCTCCAACCTCGCCGAACTGCGCCAGTCGCTGCGGGAGGAGGTGGTCGATCTCATCGTCCTCGATCTCAACCTGCCCGATGGGGACGGGCTGTCGCTATGTCGCGAGTTGCGCGCCGAGGGATCGGAGGTTCAGATCATCATGGTGACCGCGCGGGGCAGCGCGATCGACCGGGTGCTGGGCCTTGAACTGGGCGCGGACGATTATCTCACCAAGCCGTTTGAGCCGCGCGAACTGTTGGTGCGTATCCGCAACCTGTTGAAGCGCGGACGCAACGAGCCACCCGCACGCCGCGACTCCATGCGCTTCGCTCATTTCGGTCCATGGCGGCTCGATCTGGTGCAGCGGCGCCTGATCGCGCCCGACGAGAGCCTCGTCATGCTTTCCGCTGCCGAATATCGCCTTCTCACCCGCTTCATTGAGGAGCCGAACATCGTTTTGGGGCGGGAAACGCTGCTGCCCGAACGGCGCGCGACCGCCGCCTTCGACCGCTCGATCGACCTTCAGGTCAGCCGCCTGCGCCAGAAGCTTGCCGGTATCGAAGGAGGCAGCGAACTCATCCTGACCGTGCGCGGGGAGGGCTATGTCCTTGCCGGATCAGTGGACTATTCATGATCGCGCTGATCGGATCGGCGTTCGACAAGGCTCGCATCTTCTTCCGCTCGATGGCGGGGCAGATCTTCATCACGCTGACACTCGGCATGTCGATCGCCGCGATCATTGCGCTGCTGGTCGCGGAGAAAGGGCGGCATGACGATTTCGATCGTGCCCGCCGTCAACGCGTGGTGGCGAGCGCTGCGGACATCGCCGACCGCCTGCGCCACGATCCCACGCGTGTCGAAGCGATGCTGGGCGCCCGCCGGATCATGGGCGCCTATCTGGCACCAGAAGGCGTGGCGCTGACGGAGCAGGATGGCGAGCTGGAAGGCCTGCTGGAAGCGCGGCTTGGCAAGAGCAGTGCGCCCGAAGCGGCTCTCGTGCCGGTCGGCCTGTGCTTTCCCAACCACAAGGATTACGAGCAGCGCGCCGCTGGCCTGATCGGAGCGCCGCGTCCCGACTGCTGGGTCGTGCGGCTGACCGATGCCCGAGGCGAGCGCCGTTCGATGGCCTTCACCTTCCCGCGCCTGGCAAAGCCGCCGAGCATCATTTCTAATCCGCTGTACCTGCTGGTCATCATTGCATCGTCGGCGGGCCTTGCCATTCTCGTCGCAAGATCGGTCGCCAAGCCCTTGCAACGTCTGGAGAAAGCGGCGGAGGCATTTTCCGTATCGCTCGATCCCGAGGAGATACCTGAGCGTGGCCCGGAAGAGGTGCGCGCCGCGCTCTCGACCTTCAACCTGATGCAGCGTCGCGTCCGCGCGGGATTTCAGGAACGCACGCAATTGCTCGCGGCGATCAGCCATGATCTCCAGACGCCGCTCACCAGATTGCGCCTGCGGCTCGAACTTGTCGACAACCCCGAACTACGCGCGAAGCTGTTACAAGACCATCAGGCGATGCAGACCCTGGTGCGGGAAGGGCTGGACTTGGCCAGCAGTACCGAGGCGCGAGAGGAATGGTCGACGCTCGATATCGATTCCCTGCTCGCCAGCATGGCCGAAGATGCGCAGGAAACCGGTGCGCCTGTCCGCTTCGTCAGCGGTTGCGGCGGGACAGTACGGGTCAAACCCAATGCGCTGATCCGCTGCGTCGCCAACCTTATCGACAATGCCGTCAAATATGGCGAGCAGGCAGAGGTCCGTTGCGCCCGGACCGGCGGACGCCTGCTCATCAATGTGCGCGATTTCGGGCGGGGCATCCCACCCAATCAACTGGACCAGATGTTCGAGCCTTTCACACGTGGGGCGGGGGGGCAGCCGGGCGGGCGACCCGGCACGGGCATCGGCCTTACCATCGCCCGATCGCTCGCGCTCAGCTTCGATGCCGCCGTCCGGCTGCGCAACGCCGAAGACGGACCGGGCCTGATAGCCACCATCGATATCAAGGCGTAACTAACGCAAAGTGGCCAAGAGACGGGCTTTCCAAAAAAAATTAACCAAAGCTGTAAATGAACCTTTCACTACTCCGACTTGTTGATAAGATGAACCAATAATGAATCAAAAATGTGGAGTGGATCGCATGGGCTATGCACATCAATTTGATCTGACTACGCCGTCGGGTTCGGGCGACGTGACCATTGTGCCCAAGAGCGTCGGGCCGGTTGCCAGCATGCAGCGCCTGTTGTTTGAAAGCTTTGATTCCGAGACATGTGCATCGTTGATGCGCTCGGCGAGCGAGACGAACTGGCTCGAACTTGCGGTGAGCAAATTGTCCCGCTTTTCCGGCGTTGCGATGCTTGCGACCGCGTATGTCGGCACGGGATATCTGGCGACTGGCCTTCTTTACTGACAGCGATTTGACTGCTTTGCCATCATGTGTGGGAGGTCCAGAATCGTCCCACCTATCCGGCTTAAATCTTTCATCATTATGGCTTCAACACACCCTCCCTCTTTTAGCATATAAGTGCGATAACAAGGATTATGTTAAATAAGAGATACGCTCGTGCAATAGGCGTGTAGTGTCTAGTTCATTGTCTATGTTAATTCCCATTGCCCTCTCATACGCCTTCGTTGAGCCGCTGGAACTTTCCTCCCGCCTTGGTCGCTGAACCGCCGGAGGTTCACCATGGCAGCACGCGCATATTGGCAGGGTCAGATCAAATTGGCGCTGGTTTCGATCCCGGTCGAGGTTTATCCCGCGACCAAGTCCGGCGCGGCCATATCCTTCCGCCAGATTCATGAGCCGACCGGCAACCGCGTCCATTATGAAAAGGTCGTCAATGGCGTCGGTCCGATCGACCCCGACGAAATCCTCAAGGGCTATGAAGTCTCCAAAGGCAATTATGTCCTGCTCGAACAGGACGAGATCGAAGCGGTCAAGATCGAGAGCCGCAAGACGCTCGACCTGGTCCAGTTCGTGGACGCCGATGCGATCGACGTTCTTTATTATGAGAAACCCTATTTCGTCTTGCCGGCCGACGATCTCGCCGAAGAAGCTTATGGCGTTTTGCGCGACGCACTCAAGGCGACCCGGAAGGTCGGCCTGGGCCAACTGTCCGTGCGCGGTCGCGAACAACTCGTCTCGATCAAGCCCTGTGGCCGTGGCCTCATCCTCGAAGTGCTGCGCTACGCCGACGAGGTGACCAAGGCGCAAAGCTATTTTCGGGGCCTGCCCGACGACAAGGCGGACCCGGACATGCTGGAGCTTGCCACCAGCATCATCGACAAACGCACCGCGCCTTTCAAGCCTGAGGAGTTTTCCGACCGCTATGTCGATGCCCTTCATCGCCTGATCGAGAAGAAACAGAAAGCTAAGGGCAAGCGCATCATCGAAGAGGCGGACGAACCAGCCGGGCGCAAGGGAGGCAACGTCATCGACCTGATGGCCGCGCTCAAGAAGTCCGCTGGCGATAGCGGCACTCGCTCGCGCGCCGCCCCTGCTAAAACCGCCACGACGAAGAAGCCAGCCGCCAAGACCAAGGCATCGACGACGACGGCCAAAAAGACCAGCACGCCCCGCCGCAAAAGCGCCTGATGCAGCTCGATTCCGAAACGCCGCTGCATAGGATCGATACGGGTGTGCAGCTGCGGCTGGGGGCGGCGGCGGGCCTCGACAGCAGGGGAGACGAATTATGGCGAAGACCGACGCCCTTTCCACCTACAATGCCAAGCGCGACTTCACCCGCACCAAGGAACCCAAGGGCGAACTCGCCAGGACCGGCGGTAACAGCTTTGTCGTGCAGAAACATGATGCGACCCGCCTCCATTGGGACTTCCGCATCGAAGTGGATGGCGTCCTCAAAAGCTGGGCCGTGACCAAGGGACCGAGCCTCGATCCCGACGACAAACGCCTCGCCGTCCGCACGGAGGATCATCCGCTCAGCTATGGCGGGTTCGAAGGCATCATCCCGGCCGGCGAATATGGCGGCGGAACGGTGATGCTCTGGGATCGTGGAACCTGGGAACCAATCGAAGGCAAGAGCGCCAAGGATCTGGAAGACGGACATTTGCACTTCATCCTGCACGGCGAGCGGATGAAGGGCGAGTGGCTGCTCGTCCGCATGAAGAGCCGCCCAGGCGAGAAGCGCGAGAACTGGCTGCTGCGCAAGGTGAAGGACGAGCATGCGGGCAGCGGTGACGAACTGGTCGAGCGCGCGCTGACCAGCGTCCTCACCGATCGGTCGATGGCGGAAATCGCTGCCGACAAGGCAGGCGCGCAATCGCTGAAAGGCGCAAAGGGCAAAGCCTTCACGCAGAAAATGGCGGCGGCGGACAAGCATGTCGCGAAGGTGAAGGCCGGTCGCCGCGGTAAGTCGGCGCCCCTTCCCCGTTTCGCCGCGCCGCAGCTTGCGACGCTGGTGGACAGCGTGCCGCAGGGCAATGAGTGGCTGCACGAGATCAAGTTCGACGGTTACCGCGCGTTGATCGCGGTCAAGGGCGAGGACGTGCGGCTCTACACCCG
>CAJYHD010000635.1 GCA_913773715.1 uncultured Sphingobium sp. | reverse complement strand
AGTTGATAGAGCGAAAGGTGGCCGGTGCCGTAGGCAAGAGCTTGGGTGAGTTCGGCCTGCCAGTCCGCCTCGCTCTGATCGGGGCGGGCATAGATGAGGTCGAAACTGACGCGCGAGAAAACCGACTGCGCGGTGTCGAGCGCGGCAAGCCCTTCCCTGACTCTGTGCGCGCGGCCGAGGAAATGGAGCGCCTCGTCCTCCAGCGCTTGCAGGCCGAGCGAAACGCGGTTGACGCCCGCGCTGGCGATATCGTCGAAGCGCGCGGCTTCGACCGAGTTGGGGTTGGCCTCCAGCGTGATCTCTATGTCGGAAGTGAAGCCCCAATGTCGCTCAGCCGCGCTCAGCAGATCGGCGACCAGCGCGGGCGGCATCAGCGAAGGCGTTCCTCCGCCGAAGAAGATGGAAGCGAGGGGACGCCCCGGCTCCAGCGCAGCCTCATGCGCCATGTCGGCGAGCAGCGCGGCACGCCACGCATCGACGTCGATCCCGTCCCGAACATGCGAGTTAAAATCGCAATAAGGACATTTGGAAACGCAAAATGGCCAATGAATATATAAAGCGAGAGGATCGCCGCTAGTCGGCCGGGGTTGGGAAATTACGGACATGATCGGGGGCTTTCCTAGCCGCGTTTGGCGCGGCTTGCCATGGGTGCTGTGCGCTGTCGCTTCGTTGGCGGCGCAAGGGGCAGGGGCGTCGGAAGCAGTCATGCCGGATGTGACGTTGCCTGCTTCGGTGGCGGCCTTGTTCGCGCCGAAGGTTTCACCGGCTACTGTGGCGCCCGCCGCTGTAGCAGCGCACGTTGCGGAAGTGGAGAGCGCGGTTCCCGCGTCGCCCGCGATCCTGACTGCTGCGCCCTCTGCGACTGTAAAGCCTGCCTATGCCTATCCCGTCGCGCCGACCGCTGCGGTTATGGCCGCGAGCTTCTATGGCATGCAGGAAGCACCGCGTGGCGATGCCCTGTTGCGGCAGGTGATGCTCGACGCGCACAATGCCGAACGGGCGAGCTTTGGCCACGCGCCGCTGGTGTGGGATGATGCGCTGGCAGCGGATGCGGCGCGCTATGCGGCGGAAATGGCGCAGACTGGCGTCTATCATCACAGCAAGAAAGCGAGTCGCGCGATCCCCAGCGGCGAGAATCTGTGGATGGGGCCGCGCCACCTCTACAGCTATCAGGTGATGGCGCAGGCGTTTCTGGATGAGAAGAAAATGTTCATCCCGACCGCCAAGCTGCCCGATTTCAGCACGACCGGCTATTGGCAGGAGGTCGCACATTATACGCAGATGATCTGGCGCGGTACGCAGAAGGTCGGCTGCGCCGTCGGCGATGGACGGGATTATGAGTATCTCGTCTGCCGCTACTTCCCGGCGGGCAACGCCTATGGGAAGGGGCCGTTCGACAAGGACGAGGCAGTACTGGCAATGGCGTCGACGGCGGGCGGGGGGCGTTAAAAGCCACCCAATCCGCACGGAGGGGATCAGAAGACCGCAGCGACCAGTTTCGCAAAGGCGTCGGCGCGGTGGCTCATCGCGTGTTTCTTGTCCGGGTTCATTTCGCCGAAGCTGATATCGTGGCCGTTGGGCAGGAACATCGCGTCATAGCCAAAGCCGTTCGCCCCACGCGGCGGCCAGATAACGGTGCCATCGACGCGGCCTTCGAATGCTTCGACATGGCCGTCGGGCCAGGCGAGGGCGAGGGCGCAGATGAAATGCGCGTCATGGCCTGCATCCGGGCCAGCGGCTTCGACGCCGTCCCACACCTTGCGCATCGCCATGTCGAAATCCTTGGATGGACCCGCCCAGCGCGCGGAGAAAAGGCCGGGATCGCCGCCCAACGCCTCGACGCACAGGCCGCTGTCGTCGGCGAGCGCGGGCAGGCCAGAGAGGTCCGCCGCCTGCATCGCCTTCAATTCCGCATTGGCGATGAAGGTCGTGCCGGTCTCCTCCGGCTCCGGCAGGTCGAGCGACGCGGCGGAGATCGGCTCTATGCCATAGGGGCCAAGCAGTTCCGCAATCTCGCGTACCTTGCCGGGATTATGGCTGGCGATCACCAGTTGGCCCGGCGTGAGTTTGCGGATCGCCTGTTCCTGTCCGAAATCGTCCGACATCGTCATTCCTTGTTCGTCATCCGGACCAGATCCGCGATCCCGCTTCATCTTCCGCGCCATTCAAGGAGCAGCGTCACCCCGGGTCAAGCCCCGGGGTGACGGCCGATAGCGATTAACGGCCTGTCGCGACGTCCTGCGCGGCGAAAATCTTCGCGCAGCCGATGCGGGCGAGGCGGAGCAGGCGGAGCAGTTCCTCCTCGTCATAGGCGGCGCCTTCCGCTGTCGCCTGCACTTCGGCGAACTTGCCGTCGCCGGTCAGGATGAGGTTTGCGTCGGTTTCGGCATTGCTGTCCTCGGCATAGTCGAGGTCGAGGACCGGGGTTCCTTCATAGATGCCGCAGCTGATGGCCGCGACCTTCTGAATGATCGGGTCCACCGTGAGCGCGCCGCTCGCCAGCAGCTTGTCCACCGCGATGCGCAGCGCGACCCAGCTGCCCGAAATTGCCGCCGTCCGCGTGCCGCCATCCGCCTGGATAACGTCACAGTCGATAACGATCTGGCGCTCGCCCAGCTTTTTGAGGTCCACCACCGTACGCAGCGAACGACCGATGAGACGCTGGATTTCCTGCGTCCGGCCCGACTGCTTGCCCTTGGCC
>CAJYHD010000634.1 GCA_913773715.1 uncultured Sphingobium sp. | reverse complement strand
CCGCTTGGCAAGATCCGCGCGGACGCGCCGAAGTTCTTCGCGATCGGCTCCGGCCGGCAGGTGAAACGGGATCGGCCCTCGCCGCCCGCGCATGTCGAACGGCAGCTTGTCGACAAGCGCCCCGTCGAACGCGGTATTCCAGACCTGCAGGATGCGGTTCTCGCCGAGTGCCCGGTGCGCATAGCCTAGCTCGATAAGCACGTTCGGATTGGCACAGGGTTTCCCTTCTGCCGATACCGCGATCGGCGTGACGTCGGCGACGAACACTGCGGCCTCGTCAATCTTGCGCAGGATCGTGGCGACGATGTCGGGTGTACCAGCGACGCCCTGTGTGTCCGACGTCAGGCTCGGCCGCTCGGCTTCGTCGAGGTCGGCGGCGAGCATGCCGATCGCTCGGTCGAGCGCGGAGCGGATCAGCTCACGCGTTACGCGACCGTCGAGATCGCTCTGCCAGGACCAGAAAACCGTTTTTCCCATCCACGCCGCCCCGTCCCTGCTCGGCGCCTACCCTAGTCCCTTATAAAGCCAGCCGTCAAACGCGCTTATGTGATAACTGCAATTATCGAATGTCCACTTTCGGGAGGTCACGGATGTAGAAACGAACTGCTGACTTTGGTTTCCCGCCATGGCATTGTCGCCATCCTATGACGCGGACAGACAACCTGCGCGCCGACGACAGCCTGCTCCTGCTCGGGCGCCTCGATGGCCGATTGCACGGTAGTCCATGCGCCGACATCTTTCTCGCGCGCTCGCGCCTGGAAGGCGCCACCGTCCTGGCCGGCCTCGCCGGCGTGCCGATCGCGGTGCGCGACCTGCAGGACTGGATCGCCGGCCGCACACCCCCTCCCCGCGCTTCCGAAGGCCTCAACGATCCGATCTCGGTTGCCGCCGTCTTCCACCTTGCGCTCAGCCGCGACGAGGATCTCAAGGATTCGCTCGGCCGCGCCACGCTCAACGTGCTCCGTACGGTACTCGATGACCGCACCGAGGCGAAGGTTTATGCGGCCGAAGACTTGGCGCACTTCGGGCCGATGTGGCGACAGCTGCGAACCGTGGCGGACGCCCCCTTCCCTTCCGGTGACCTCCTCTCTGTCGCCAACCGCATTTTCCAGCTGTTCGCGCTGACCGAACCAGCGGCACCAGGCAGCTGGGATGTCGTCAGCGTCGATGGTCGCGCTCTCGAGCTGCCTCCCCGTGGACGCGATCGAAACTGGCTGATCGCCGCCGCCGTACCGCGGATGCTGTGCCGCGCTGGCTTCACGACCCGCGTGATCCCCTCGTTCATCCTGATGTCCAAGTTTCTGCCCCCCTCCCCCGCCGATCTGGCAGAGACCTTGGCCCAGGCGATCGGTCGGACGGCGCATGCTGGCTTGCGCGACCTCGACGCGATCGAGCGTGCGGCGTCGCGCATCCAGACCGATCTGGCCGTCACGAAGCGGAGCAAGGCCCCTCTCCTTGCCCGCCTGCAGCTTGCCTATCCGGGCCTTCAGCCGGCCGCTGTCGCGCGCCTGTTGAAGGTCACCCCGCAAGGCGCGCGCAAGCTACTCGCCTCACTTGCTCATCCCTCTTGAACCACAGACACCGTGCAATCCAAGCCACAGAACCCTCCGTCCCGGCATCACTTCATCCCGCAGTTCCTCCTCGACCAGTGGAAGGATGGCGACACCCTGCTGCGCTATCGGCGCAATCGGATCGGGGAGATCGAGAGCAGTCCTGCATCACCCAAGAGCGTCTGCTTCGAGCGGGACCTGTACAAGACGATCGGGTTCCCGCCCGAGCATGCCCAGCAGATGGAAACCCTGTTCATGCAGGTGATCGATGACGCTGCGGCCAAGGTTCACGCGCTGCTCCTCGACGGCAAGGTCAACTCGCTCAGCGACGCGCAATGCTCGGATTGGGGCCGGTTCGTCATGTCGCTGTGGTTCCGGACACCGCTGGATATGCGCGGCATGAAGGACGCCGTCGGCGCTCTCGCAAGCGCAGAGGCCGCGAAGTCCGTGCTGCGCGGCGACGATGGGGCGCTGCCGCCCGAGGCCGTGAGCGCGCTTCAGATGGAAGTCCTGCGCTTGGTCATCGACGACGCGGATCGCGGACGAGCGTTCATCAACATGGACTGGCGCATAATCAAGACGAACAATCGCCGGGAATTGTTCGTCTCCGATTGGCCGCTCGACGTGCCGGTCAGCTTCGCCTGGCTTGGTAGTGCCTCGTCCTATGTCACTCTTCCGATCGGACCGGAGACCCTCTTCGTTGCTGCCGGGTCCACTACGCTGGCAAATCGGATCGTGAGCCTACCCGAGCGAGAACTGATCACGCGGCAGAACCGGTCGACCGTGGGACATGCCCAGGCGTTCGTAGGCGCGAGGACGCGTCAAGCCGGCGACTTCATCCGCGCGAACTTCGGCCTGCGAAGCCGCCACTCCGTGACGCAGAGCACCGCCGACAAATATAAGCGGGACGCCATATAAGGCGGCGACCTCGCCAGACGCCGCGCTCCATCACCCTACGACAGCAGCCCCTCGATCGCCTTCAAAAGCTCGGCGGGCGACGCCTCAGCCTTCGGCGGCACCTTGATCGTCAGCCCCCCTCCCCGCGCCTTCGTATAGCGCAGGATGACCTTGCCCCCCTTGCCGGTGATCTCCTTCTCGGCGGCAGCCTTCACGGCTGGCGCGACAGTCGCCTTCACGAGCCGCTTCGCGACTTCCGGCCCGCTCAGCTTCAAGCCTTTCTGGCTGCGCTCTTCCTCGATGCGTTCAGCCTCTTCGCGCATCTTCGCCAGCGCCTTCGGATCTCCGGTAAGCGGCTTGATGTCACGCGCGACGCGTACCGTGATGTCGTGCGTATCGGAGAACGCCGCGACAACTGGTTCGGGCAAGCGCGCAACGTCGAGAAGCCGGCTCAGCCACGACTTGGAAAGGTTTAAATGCTCGGCCATCTGCGACTGCGAGCCCTCGTAGAACTCCGCGAGCGCCACCGTATATTCCTTGGCCCGCTCCCAATCCGAGATGTCCTTACGCGAGCGGTTCTCGACATCTGAAACCCGGAACGCCTCCTCGTCCGTGACACTCTGGATCGTCACCAGATACTCGAACTCCGGGTGGTGATGCGCTCGCAGCCATTTCACCGTCCACCAACGGCGGACGCCGGCGATGATCTCGAAGTCGAAGTTCGGGTCATCTTTCAGACGCCGAACGATAGCGGGGATCCGTTGCTTCTTGGCGGAGAGGAAGGAGTCGATGAGATCGCGGCAGCTATCTTCGTTCAAATGATCCAGATCGCGATTGTGCATCCGCCATGGGCGGCACCGCTCCGGATCGACCCACTCCGTCCGGTCGGCGACCGTTTTCCCCGTCGCGATGCGCGCGAGCGTCTGGCTGCGACTTGCCATGATGCCGTCCGCAGGGGTCGCCTTATCGAGGTTCTCCTCGTCGTCGAGCCCCTCTGTGAACATCGAGCCGAAGCCCTTGTTGCCCTTGCTCATCGGCCCGTTTCTCCTTCTCTCTTGCCCTCGCCGACGGGTGCCAACAGGCCAGAGTTGCCACGTGGCAACTGCGCCGCCCCCAGGCGCTTGCACTGACGTTCCTGCCGTGTGCGATCTGACATGGTATTCCTACCTAACATATTGCTTCTATTGGGTTCTTCCACTTTGTTGTCACGTGGCAACTCGGTGATCCGGCTTCGTCTCACTCCCCGATTGCCCGTGCTCG
>CAJYHD010000633.1 GCA_913773715.1 uncultured Sphingobium sp. | reverse complement strand
CCGTCCTCAAGGCAGTCGAGATCGCACTCGAACCGTTGGCCAGGAAGCGTGCGGTCAAGAAAGGTGATCTTCATGATGCGATTGCCTTCGACTGCAGGCATGCTCACGACCTTCTCAATAGCATCGCTGCACCATTGCAGCCGGATGCTACCGCGCACATGAACTGGCGTGCAGCCAGGCTGCCGGCGGGTACGATGTGGGGGAAAGTACAGGCTGTACTATATAGGATGGGTGGCTCAGTAGAAGCTTGGCCCGGACGCGAAGACATTGCTGCTTGGCTGCAGGGTGACGTGGTGCCGGTTCTCCGCTTCGTCGTGCACGGCGAGCCGATGCCCGCAGGGGCCGATCACGTCGAGCTCGACGCTGATGATGCCGATCTTGAAGAGCTCGATCAGGTGGCATGATACTCCATCATCACCATCCCAAGAGCCCCGCCACCGTGCGGGGCTTTTCACGTTTGGGGCATCCGCGTTGGCCGTTAACCATACCGGAGCTCTTTGTTCCGGGTGCGTTCTCATCGACTTGCCGGACACGCAACTCCGGGCTATCTGAAGGGTATCGGCAGAAACACCTGGTTCTGCAGACACTTAGCGGCTCCCGCCGATGCGCCAACATCGAGCGAGAGCCTGACCTGTAACCTTCGTCTGAAAGGCCACCGGCTATGTCGACCCTTACCTGCTTCGCTTTGTCCCCGGAAGCATCTTCTCTTCGCTCTCCTGTTGAAACCCGTCCGCGGGCCGCAACGCCATCCATTCGGATCGCGCGCTAACCGCCCCGTCAGGATCGTCGTAAGGCATCGATGCGGAAATCATTTCCGCCTGTGCGGACCTGCGTCCGCCTGAATGCCGTGACGGTCGATCCTGTCATCAGCAACAGGAGAACACCCATGACTGTCAGACACGAAGACACCACAAGTTACGTCCAGGTCGTTGACCTCGACGCTATGCAGCAGCAGATCGACGCTCTCGTAAACGAGGTTGTCTCATCATCACTGTCAATCGACCGGCTTCGGCAGGCCCTCGCCACCGGCATGAACGAGATCGCATCCGCTCTGCGGGCCGTGCCTATCGCGGAAGGACGCCTGCTTGAACGCGGCATCGGGCTTGTCGCGAAGGGCAATCCCGACCTTGTCGTTCTCACGGACAATCTCCGTTTGCCGGTGACCAAGGCAGCATCGGAACTCGTCGCGATGAACGATCCATCCTTGGTGAGGTCGCTCAGCCTTGATGCCGACAATGGCGGACGCAAAAGCTATACACCGGACCTGCTCATTCTCAACCGCGCGACGAAGATCGCACATGTGGTCGACGTCAAGCGCAGTCTCGGGTCGTATGAAGTCTCGCGGATCGCCGAGCTGAAACAGCGGATGCTCGCGGCAGCGTTGGTCGTTCCCGATCTGCTGTTCAAGGAACACCGGCGTCTTCATGTCGAGGAAGTGCGCGTCGTGATCCTGAACGCGGAGAATCAGCGCATGGATATCGAGGGCGGCGTGTGGCCGCTGAACCAGCTCGATCACCTCGTGGAAATTACGGGCGCCGGCCGACTATTGGAGAATCTTCGCAAGGTCTTCCGGGATCGGGTCGAGGCGAATTGGGCGGCCGCTCTGCATGTTCATCGTTCCGGCGTCGGGGATGCGCTGGCTGCTCCCAACAATGCGCCGGCCGCTCATGTAATGTCGGCATCACCTGTCGGCTCAGCGGATGCCGCTCCGGTTCGCGTCCCGGTGTCGATCGGGTTTGCGCGGCCACCGCGCACGGTCGGTGCCTGATCGCCTTACAATTTACTCATCTTTATCCTTGAACACCAGCGCCCGCTGTAGCCAGCAGGGCATCGGGAGACGGCTAACATGACGTCATCACCTTCCAATATTCTGAAATTCCCTTCGCAGGCCGAACCAGTTCGACTCATCGGTAAGGCGGCAGGTGGCACTATCTGCCGCGCGGCGCTGGATAAACTGACAGCCGAAGAGCGAGCCGACTACGTCGCGTCTATTGTCCGACCGGCAATCGGCTTCGGCCAGCGCAAGGGGCGGAAACTTGAAAGCCTGCCGCCACAGCTACGGGCCTGGCTGCTCGAACTCTGCGCACTCGGCGACCCGACCTGCCTTGTGATCCGTGATTGGCTCGGCGGAAATCCTGCCTTCACGGCTGCACGGGAGGACACATGATGGAAACGCTGGAACACCGCATCCGCCGATATCTGCTTGCTCGGCTTCACCGGCGTGCTGTCCTCGATCTCTACGAAAAAGCGGCGGTTGCAGGTCTGCTCGAAGGTCGCTTCATCGCTGAGGATGACATCTCCGGGACGGTCTGGAGTGTTTCCGCTGCGGCCAGCCAATTCCTGGCCGGCGCCCGTACGCGTGACCGAGAGATTGTCCGCCGGTTGATCGGGTTCGGGGAATCACGACGCGAGGCAGAAAGCACGTTCGACTGGAGCGATCCCGCTGCGGCCAAACCGCCAACGGGACGTAGAACTTCGACGCTGACGAGCGGCGGAACCAAAAGTTCGAGCGTCGACTTCTCCTACGTCTCCGTTTTGCTCAGGGAGAGTCTACCTGCGCCTAATCCGATGCACGTAGCCGTCGCCCTTCTCGTCGCCCGAGCCATCGGAACCAGCCTGTCAGACCTTGACGTACTGATGGAGGTGTTGCGGATGACAACGCCATTCGTGCTGCTCAAGGCTCCGGTCCAGCGTTTTGAGGCAAGCCTCGGTATGATGCTCGAAGATGGACTGCTGACGCCGTTCAGAGCAATACTGGAAGACGTTATGCGTGATGGCCCTTTATCTGGTCGTTATCCAGACAACCGAAGGCCGCGCCCACAACGGACGATTAAAACCTTGGCCGGCTCCGCGGTCACCAAGGCTGACGACAAAGCTGTGCGACGGCAGCTTCGCCAGACCATGCTCAGCGGCTCTACACCGATTGTCGTGGCCGATGAAACTCCACTCGCTCTCACACCCGTCGTCACCGAGACGGTCGATCTCGTGGTTGAATGCGGAGGGCTTGATCGAGACCTGCTCGCCGACATCCTTCACATCTGCGCCGGCACGTCGCCGGAGCAAAGCCTTGCGCTGATGGAGGCCATGGACTTCGATCCTCATGTCCTGTCGCTCGATGATCTGGTTCTGGCCGTCCGACCACGCCGCTCGGTGGAAGAAGTCCTGACCGTCCTGGAAATGTTGGCCAATCGGTTCGGCGACGATGACGCCGCCGAGAAGGCGGCAGGGGGAGGAACTGGCGGCCGGCGGGGTTCCGGTGGAAAACGGAGCGTGGTGACATCATCTCCGAAGCGAGATGGCAAGGCCGGGTCGACAGATGTCGGCATCGAGATCATCGAGCCCGTGCTCGCCGCAAATCGCAAGTTGGCCAAAACATCTGTGCCTCAAACGCAGACGTCGGTGGCTCTTGTCGAAACCCTGTCGGGCTATGGTGATGCACACAACTGGGCTCTGGACCTCAAAGCTGACCTCGCTCTATGGCGCGATGCCAAGTTGTCCTGGGATGAGATGAGCGCGAAACTCCTGTTGTCTGGGCCGCCGGGTACAGGCAAGACGACCTATGCCAAGGCGCTCTGCAACACGCTTCAAGTGCCGCTATTGGTAACGTCGGTCGCGCACTGGCTTGAACCCGGATATCTAGGCGATGTCCTGAAGAGAATGTCGGGTGCGTTCGACCTGGCGGCGTCGAAAGCACCCGCAATCCTTTTTATCGATGAACTCGACAATATCGGATCGCGCCAGACCGGCGGTGGCCGACCGTACGACGACTACTGGACGTCGCTGATCAACAGGCTTCTACAGCTTCTCGACGGGGCCACCAAGACCGAAGGCGTCGTCGTGGTCGCGGCTACGAACCTTCCTGAAAAGATCGATCCGGCCCTGTTGCGGTCGGGAAGGCTGGAAACCCATGTCCGTATCCCACTGCCCGACCTCGGGACGTTGGTCGGGATTCTGTCCCATCATCTCGGCACCGACCTGGCCGACGTCGTGTCGTCCGCCCCAAGTGCGTCGCTACAGCATCGCCTGAAACCTCGAACGCCGAGGGATCACGTTCCCGGGCAACTCCGACGGACGTCCGAGAGACGCAAAAGTCAGAAGGCGAAAGGAGCTAAGCCGTGACGACATCCGATCCGAATGTAGAAAACACGCTTCGCCCCTTGGCGTTGTTGGCGCTGGGAAAGACGGGGGCGGACGTCGAACGTATGGTGCGTGAGGTCCGCAGAACAGCGCGACGGTCGGGTCGGGCAGTGAGTTGGGCCGACCTGGAAAACGCCTT
>CAJYHD010000632.1 GCA_913773715.1 uncultured Sphingobium sp. | reverse complement strand
CCCGACAGGAAGCCCAGAAAGACGATGACGGGAACGGTCAACAAAGCCCAACGCACAAAGCCAAGGCGCAACTGGCCTGCGGACGCGATCTCGTTCATCGACTAGCCTTCCCCACTCATGTCTCATTCCGCTGGGTCCGGCGACTCCCTCAACGCCGAATCCAGCTTGCGGCTGACGGTTTGCGGAGAAACCGTTCGCTTCGCAACACGCGAATAAAAGATGGGGATCAGGAACAGCGTGATGAGCGTCGCGAGGCTGACGCCGAACACGACGACGACGCCGATCGAATGGCGCGCGGCGGCGCCTGCCCCGCCCCGGATGACCAACGGCAGCGCGCCGATAACGGTCGCGATCGAGGTCATGAGGATGGGGCGCAGGCGGCGCGCGGCGGCTTCGCGGATGGCGGCAGCGATCTCCATCCCCTCGTCGCGCAGCTGGTTGGCGAACTCGACGATGAGGATGCCGTTCTTGGCGGCGAGGCCCACCAGCATGACGATGCCGATCTGGCTGTAGAGGTTGATCGAACCGCCGCTGATCGCAAGACCCAGTGCGCCGCCCGCCACGGCGAGCGGCACGGTCGCGATGATGACGCCGGGGTGGATGAAGCTTTCGAACTGGGCGGCGAGCAGCAGATAGACGATGAGGATCGTCATGCCGAAGATGATCCAGATCGCGCCGCCGGTTTCCCGCAGCGACTGACTTTCGCCGCGATAGCCGATGGCGAGCACCTCGGGCGACTGGCGCGCTTCGTTTTCGAGGAACGACAGCGCCTGCCCCAGCGACGTGCTGGGCGCCAGCGCCGCAGTCAGCGTGATCGCGCGCAGCTTGTTGTAGCGGTTGAGCTGGCGCGGCCCGGCGACTTCGCGAACGGACACCAAAGCGGACAGCGGCACCAGCGCGCCGGTGCGGCTGCGCACGTTGATGCGCTCCAATCCGGCAAGCGTCTCGCGCCCTTCCTTCTCCGCCTGTACCAGCACGCGATATTCCTCGCCGCGATCGACATAGGTGGTGACGCGGCGGGACCCGAGCAGGCTTTGCAGTGCCTGGCTGATGTCGTTGACCGACACGCCCAGATCGCCAGCCCGTTGCAGATCGGTTTCGATCCGCATCTGCGGCTTGGTTTCCTTGTAGTCGCTGTCCAGGTTGATGAGGCCGGGATAGCTCGCCGCCGCGTCGAGGATGCGGTTGCGCGCGGCGACCAGCCCTTCATAGGTGGAACCGGCCAGCACGATGTTGACCGGCGTGCCGCGTCCGCGCCCCAGGCCCGATCGCGGTGAGGCGTTGCCGCGCACGCCCGGCTGCTCGGCGATCACCTTGTTGACGATGTTGGCGACCTCCGCCGTTGTGATCGTGCGATCCTCCCACGGACGCAGGAAGGCGATGACGTTGCCGCCGTTGAAATCGTCGGTGGTGCCAAAACCGTTTGGCGTGCGGATGACGAGGTTCTGGAGCGTGCCATCCTTGCGCAAAAAGGCGAGATCATTCTCGATCTTCTGCATATAGGCCTTCATCCGGTCGAAGCCGGTGCCTTCGGGCGCGCTGATCTGCGCCTCCACGACGCCGGTGTCTTCGGCGGGCGCGAGTTCGCTCGGCAGGCGGGTGAAGAAGAAAGCGGCGAGCGCGAGGAAGATCGCGACGCCGACGAGCGGCAGCAGCGGCTTGCGCAGCGTCCAGTCGAGCAGGCGCGAATAGCCCGTCTCCAGTCGCTGGAAGCGATCATCCACCCAGCGGGCGAAGCGGCCGCGCTCGGCGGTCTTGAGCAGCTTGGAGCAGAGCATCGGCGCGAGGCTCAAGGAGATGAACCCGGAGAAGGCGATCGCAGCGATCATCGCGATGGCGAGTTCGCGGAACAGCAGCCCCGTCTGGCCCGCCAGGAACATGACCGGCACGAAGACCGCACAAACGACCAGCGTGGTCGAGATGATCGCAAAGCCCACCTGCCGCGTGCCGAGATAGGCGGCGACGAGCGGATCGTCCCCCTGCTCGATCCGGTGATAGACATTTTCCAGCACAACGATCGCGTCGTCCACCACAAGCCCGATCGCCAGCACGAAGGCGAGCAGGGTAAGCAGGTTGATCGACAGGCCGAGCAGCCACATGACCGCGCAGGTGGCAAGCAGGCAGATCGGCACCGTGACGGCCGGAATGATCGTCGCGCGCACCGATCCCAGGAACAGGAAGATGACAACGATGACGAGCAGCGCCGCTTCGATCAGCGTGTCATAGACATTTTCGATGGCGCGCTCGATGAACAGCGATTCGTCGGTACCAATCGCGACGCGCATCCCCTTGGGCAGCGTCGGCTTCATTTCCTCCATCAGCGCCTTGGCGCGCTGCGCGACCTCCAGCGTGTTCGCGCCCGACTGGCGGATGATGCCGATGCCAATCGCCGTGCCCTGATTGGACCGAAAGCTGTTATAGGGATTTTCCGCGCCCTGTTCGATGCGCGCGACATCGCCGAGCTTGACGAGATAGCCGTTGTCGCCGCGCCCGACGACGAGGCGGGCAAACTCGTCGGGCGTCGCATAGGGGCGTTCGACACGCAGCGTCTGGTTCTGGTCCTGCGATTCGAAGCGACCGGCGGGCAGTTCGACGTTCTGGGTGCGCAGTGCGGCTTCGACATCGGCCGGCGTCAGGCGGAAGGCGGCAAGCTTTTCGGCGTTGAACCAGATGCGGGTCGATGGCCGCGCCTCGCCGCCGATATAGACGCGCGCCACGCCGTCGATCGCGGAGAAGCGATCGACAACCGTGCGGTCGAGATAGTCGCTGATCTGGACCGACGACCAGCCGGGCCGCGAAAAGGCGAGGAAGAGGATCGAGCGTGCATCCGAATCCACCTTGCGGATTTCCGGCGCAATCGCGTCTTCGGGCAGATCCTCCACCA
>CAJYHD010000631.1 GCA_913773715.1 uncultured Sphingobium sp. | reverse complement strand
GCTTCAGCCGCCCTGTTCCTTGCGATCGAGGGGTGGCGGCATGCCAATGCGCCGTTCCCGACTCTGTCGACGCTCGAATGCGTTCCGGCAGTCCCGGCCAAAGGACCGGTACGCGACTGGGCGCGGCAGGGGGCGGAGTGGGCCGAACAGACCCGCTTGGCCGGGTGGGCCGGTGATCCCGACATCGACGTGGCAACGCTTGCCCGGCTGCTCGGCACCAACACCGCCTATCTGTCCCGCGCATTGAACGAGGGACTAGGTCAGAATTTCTCGACGTTCATCAACGGATTGCGGTGTCGTGCGGTCATGGATCGTTTGGAAGCGAGCGACGATCGCGATGTGCTGACGCTTGCGCTGGAAGCTGGCTTCGCCTCGAAGGCCAGCTTCAACCGAGCGTTTCGGGCGACGACCGGAATGACGCCCTCCCAATATCGAAGTCACGTCGCAGAAACGAAAATTGAAGGCGCATTGTCGGAAATGAGGCGACCGGACACCGGTTTGCCCTCCATTTCGGGGGCATGAACCGACGCCATCTCCTCGCGGCCCTTGCCGCACTTCCGCTGATGTCCCGCTCTGGCTGGGCCGCCACCGCCCCCGATGCCGCAGGTGCCGAGGAGGACCTGGCGGTACTGCGTGCGGCGATGGCCATCCATCCCGGCCTCCACCGCTATCTGTCACCGGCCGACGTCAGTCGCAATCTCGCGGCCTTCGACCAGGACTATGTCGCTGGCGCACGAGCCGGATCGTACGAGCGCTGTTTTCTCGCGCTGTCACGGTTCCTGACGACGTTCCGCTGCGGCCACAGCTATCCCAATTTCTTCAACCAGACCGATCCCGCGGTGAAGGCGTTGTTCGATCGACCGACCCGGTTGCCGTTCGACTTCGAATGGATCGGACGATCGATGGTCGTCACCGCCGACCATAGCGGAACCGGAGTGTTGCCGCGGGGGGCCGTCATCACCTCGATCAACGGACGCAGCGCCGGACAGGTTCTCGATACGCTGATGCCCTATACCCGTGCCGACGGCCATAATGACGGCAAGCGCCGTTCGCTCCTGGGCGTGCGGGGGGCGGAAGACATCGAATATTTCGACGTCTTCCAGGGGCTGCTGCTGCCGCCTGCGGAGGGCGTGCATCGCCTGTCGGTCGTACGGCCGGATCGCCGCACGATGTTGGTCGAAGTTCCTGCGATCGGTCTGGCGGCTCGGCAGGCGACGATGACCCGTGTGCGTGAGGAAAGCGATGCCCCGCGCTGGACTTACCATGTGCGACCGGACGGGGTCGCCATATTGGATATGCCCGGCTGGGCGATGTGGAACTCGAAATGGGACTGGCGGAGTTGGCTGTCAGACCGCCTCGACGATGCGGCGACCACGCGTGGGCTGGTGATCGACCTGCGCCGCAACGAAGGCGGGAACGATTGCGGGGATCCGATCCTCGCCCGCCTGATCGCTCGCGATCTGGCCGGGTGGACCTTCGAGCCGAAAGTGCGGTTCCGTGAGGTGCCGGCCGCGCTGGCGCCGCACGTCTCCACCTGGGACGATGGTTTCCGTCGCCTAGGCGTCGGTGGTGCCGATCTGGGCGATGGCTGGTACGGGTTGCCGGAACGGGCGAAACTGCTGCCGATCCGGCCGGATGCGAAGCGGTTGGATATTCCGGTCGCAGCGTTGATCGGCCCGGCGAACAGTTCGGCGACGTTCGGCTTCATCAATGCGGCGAGAACCAGCGGGCGCATACGGTTGTTCGGTGAAACCACCGGAGGCAACCGGCGCGGGATCAACGGTGGCGGCTTCTTCTTCACGAAGCTGCCAGCAAGCGGGATCGAGTTCGACCTGCCGTTGATCGGCTATTTTCCGACGATCCCGCAGCCTGATGCAGGCATCGCACCGGACGTCTTTATCCCCTCGACTGCGGACGCGATAACCCGCAGAACAGACCAGGTGCTGGACGCTGCGGCAATATGGGCAGCAAACCGTGCCTCCAGTTGAATTCTTGCACAATCCCTTGGCTACAGACAGCGCACTTTCGGTCGTGAGCCTTGGCGGAACGCATGCCGCATCTAAAGCCACCTGTTCCCGAAAATCTTCCGTTCAAGTAACAACTTCCAGCATAGCGAGCGGGAGCCATCAACTGCGGGACTGCTGATAGTTCCCTTGCGGGAGAGCCCGAATCTCGACCGTTCCATGCACCTGCACGATTTGACCGAGAGGTGAGCCTATTGGCCTGAACGAACGGCAGGTTTCAGGGATCGGCTCAGTGACGCCGAGTGGCGGGAAAGGGGTCTCCTCGGCCGCGGAGCGGCTAACCGTCGCTTGAGCCATTTCGGCCGTTCCCAAGGTCCATCGCTTTCCCAAAACGTGGTCGATGGGAAGCTCGCCACTTTCCCATTTCTCGGTCCACACCCAGTCGTTTTGGGAAAAGCCCATTCGGGGATAGATTTTGGGAAAGCTGGCGCCCCGAACAGCTGTGGGTGCGATCGGCGTGGCGGGACTTCTGTCACTGGTACCCAAACGGGAAAGCCCAACTACTTTTGGTCATCGCGCGACCGCTAGTGGGTTGGGAGAACAGGCCAATACCAAACCCCAAACGTCATATCCTTGTAATAGTAACGCATAATAAGTTAGTCTCTTTCCAAACATAGGAGGGGACCATGATTCGCGCTTACCGCCGGGCGCTGCTGCTCGGCTCGACTCTCGTTCTGATATCGCCAACGACCGCCCTTGCGCAGGAAGTACCGGCTGACCAATCTGCCGCCGTGTCCGAGGGTGCCGACATCGTTGTTACTGGCACGCGCGCCTCGAATCAGAAGGCGGTGCGAATCAAGCGGGCGTCCGACCAGATCATCGACACCGTGTCGGCGAGCGAGATTGGGCAACTCCCCGACTTTAACGCGGGCGATGCGCTGAAGCGCGTGACC
>CAJYHD010000630.1 GCA_913773715.1 uncultured Sphingobium sp. | reverse complement strand
ATCATCGGCAGCGCGGTCGTCATCGTCATCATTGGGATAGCGATCTACCGGGCAAACAAGAAGCCGTCAGAACCGGACGACTTTGACGAAACCACCTAACCAACATTCCTCTGCAACATCCAAGCCTCGGCCTCACCGCCGGGGCTTTTTTTTGGAGAAAGCGCCTTGAACATCCTTCACACATGGGCGGAGCTTGAAGCATTGCCAGCCGACCCAACACTACGGTCCCTGCTCGATCTTCGCCGCGATCAGCTGATAGAGCATGGCGAGCTATCGGAGCTGGGCTGCATCGTCATCATCCAGCCGGGCGACACGCTAGAGGCCGTCGAAGCGGCAGTGTCGTTTCCCATTGCCACCAATATCATCGACGGCATCCGTTTCCCTGATCCAGCCTTCATGCCCGCTTGGGAATGGACGCTGCGACATGGCATCTACTGGGAAGTCGCCTACGTACTCAGCGATGACGGTTCAGGCTTCGTGCTGATTGTGTGTTGATTGCCACTGAGAGTTGACCCGGGATTTCCACCGAGAAGTGACCCGCCTGATATTATGGTTTGGATGTCATATGTGGGTCAAGGTGCGGGTTTCTCCTTTCTGGGTCTGGCCTGCTGGGCAGAGCTGTTTTTGAACCGGAAGCTGTCGTTGCCAGTCTCCAGGATGTGGCAGTGATGGGTGAGCCGATCGAGGAGCGCGGTTGTCATCTTGGCGTCGCCGAAGACGGTGGCCCACTCGCTGAAGCTCAGGTTGGTGGTGATGATGACGCTGGTGCGCTCGTATAATTTGCTCAGCAGGTGGAAGAGCAGCGCGCCGCCGGAGGCACTGAACGGCAGATAGCCCAGTTCGTCCAGGACGACGAGGTCCGAGTGGACGAGCCGGTTGGCGATCTGCCCGGCGCGCCCCTGGGCCTTTTCCTGTTCGAGGGCGTTGACCAACTCGACCGTGGAGAAGAAGCGGACGCGCTTGCGGTGATGCTCGATAGCCTGAACACCCAGCGCCGTGGCGACATGGGTTTTGCCGGTGCCCGGGCCGCCGACCAGCACCACATTGTCGGCGACATCGATAAAGTCGCATCGATGCAACTGGCGCACCAGCGCCTCATTCACCTCGCTGCTGGCAAAGTCGAAGCCCGCCAGATCCCGATAGGCCGGGAACCGAGCGACCTTGAGCTGATAGGCCACGGACCGGACCTCTCGTTCGGCCGTTTCGGCTTTCAGCAACTGGGAGAGGATCGGCACCGCCGCCTCGAAGGCAGGCGATCCCTGCTGCATCAGATCGGTCACAGCCTGAGCCATGCCGGGCATTTTCAGGCCGCGCAGCATGACGACGAGGGCGCCGGTGGCGGGATCATGACGCATGACGGTTCTCCCGGCGCAGGGCATCGTAGCGTTCGACATTGGCCATCGGCTCGCTGACCAGCCTTAACGCCTGCGGCGCCGTCACCGGCGGCGTCGAGAGCTGTTTTCCATCGAGCAGCAGGTGCAGCAGGTTGAGGACATGGGTCTTGGTTGGAACACCGGCGTCCAGCGCCATGGCGACGGCGGTCAGAACGGCCTGTTCGTCATGGTGCAGGACCAGCGCGAGGATCTCGACCATCTCCCTGTCGCCGCCGGGGTTGCGCAGCAGATGTCGTTGCAACCGCTGGAAGGCCTCGGGCAGTTCGAGGAAGGGGGCGCCGTTGCGCAGAGCGCCGGGCTTTCGCTGGACCACCGCCAGATAGTGGCGCCAGTCATAGACGGTATGCCCCGGCCCATCATGGGATCGGTCGATGATGCGCTGATGCTCGCATATCACCTGTCCTTCGGCGACAACCAGGAAGCGATCAGGATAGACGCGCAGGCTGACGGGCCGATTGGCAAAGGACGCCGGCACGCTGTAGCGATTGCGCTCCAGATGGACGAGGCAGGTCGGCGAGACGCGCTTCCCATATTCCACAAAGCCGTCGAAGGGACGCCCCATCGGCATCAGACATTCCGCTTCATCGGCCCAGGCATCGGCAACGGAGCCGGGTTCGATCCCGTGGGGAATATCCTGCCACAGCGCCCTGCAGCGCTCTTCCAGCCACAGGTTCAGGGCATCGAGGCTTTCCGCCTGCGGCGTGGGTTGCCACAGACGATGCCGCGCATCCTGGACATTCTTCTCGACCTGACCCTTTTCCCAACCCGCTGCCGGGTTACAGAACTCGGCCTCGAACAGGTAATGGCTGACCATCGTCAGGAAGCGGGTGTTGACGTTCCGCTCCTTGCCGCGCCCGACCTTGTCGATAGCGGTGCGCATATTGTCGTAAATCCCACGGCGCGGAACGCCGCCCAGCACGCGGAACGCATGATTATGGGCATCGAACAGCATCTCGTGGGTCTGTAGGAGATAGGCCCGTACGAGGAAGGCCCGGCTGTGGCTGAGCTTGAAGTGGGCCACCTGCAATTTGGTGCGCACGCCGGCGATGATCGCCCAGTCCTCGCTCCAATCGAACTGGAATGCCTCCCCCGGTGCGAAGGACAGTGGCACGAATGTCCCGCGTCCGCTCATCTGTTGCTCACGACGATAATCATCGCGCCAGTCCCGCGCAAAGGCCGCGACACGATTATAGGAGCCGTCATAACCCAGGCTCACCAGATCGGCGTGCAGCTGCTTCATCGTCCGCTTCTGCTTGCGGGTACGACCCATCTCTCGCTTCAGCCAGGCCGACAGCTGTTCCGCGAATGGGTCCAGCTTGCTTGGGCGCTCGGGCACCTTGCACCGCGGCTCGATCGCGCCTGATCGCAGATATTTACGGATAGTATTGCGTGACAGCCCGGTACGCCGCGCAATCTCACGGATCGAGAGATGATCGCGGAAATGCCAGCGCCGGATAACGCTCAATAACGCCATGTCCAACACTCCATGACCCCTCGCTCGTCAAAGCCAGGGGTGAGTTCAACATGGGTCACTTCTCAGTGGAAATATCGGCCCTTCCCGGGTCAACTCTCAGTGGCAATCAACACCACCTGAACAAACGGCGGCTTTCGGGCTAACTCGGTGATCTGACGGACGACCGAAATTAGGGCGTGCTGCTGCCACTCTGCTCAATGAAGCGGTAATGGCGGGTTTGGGCAAGAGCAGCCGTTCTGGCGCGGATCTTGGAACGGCTTGAGCTGGTCGGCACGAGCCCCAAAGCCAATCCTGCGTATCCTCGCCGACAAGCGTTCGGCAGTTGGCCATGTGGCCATAGGAGAACGATCATTGAGAAGTCTGGAACAAAACTCACCGCCGGCTTATCGACGAGTGGGTGACTGGGTCGGTTTGATGCGAAGCGAGTATGGCACGCACTCGCTCCGGCGAACGAAGGCGTCGATCATCTACAGGGCGGCCGGCAATCTAAGGGCTGTCCAGATCCTTCTCGGCCACAGCAAGATCGAGAATACGGTGCGCTATCTTGGGATCGACGTGGAGGACGCGCTTGCCCTTGCCGAAAACACCGAAATCTGAATCTACTGGTGCCCGTGTCCGGGACGTGCCGGACACGGGGGCTTGGGACTTTTCGGCCGTTCGCGGAAGATCCGACCAACGGCAGGTGCTGCCGTTAGCTGTCCTTCGACAAATTTGGCAGCATTGAGATGGACGGCCTAGATCGCGGGGAAATCGACTTCCGTGCTGGCGACATTATTGATCAGGTTTGTGAAGAAGTTCTCGGCGACGACCGCCACGATCTCGACGATCTGCGCTTCGCTGAACCCGGCGTCGCGGATCGCTACGAGGTCATCGGCGGTAACCTTGCCCCGGGCTTCGGCTACCTTGCGGGCGAAGGCCGCAGCGGCTGCGGCGTGGGGATCATCCGACGTACCCTTGCGTGCAAGCTCTACTTCCTCCCGGCTAAGCTTAGCGAAAGTGTAGCCGGTGAAGGTGTGAGCGGCATCACAGTATTCGCAGCCGTTCACTGCCGCCACGGCCAGGGCAATGCGTTCGCGGGTCTTGAGGTCGAGCGCCTTGGCTAGGCCCTGGTTCAGCGCGGCGTGGGCATCGATCACAGCGGGGCTATTGGACAGGACACGGAAAAAGTTGGGCACGCGGCCCAGCTTAGCGTTGATGGCCTCAAGCGTGGCCTGCGATCCTGCGGGAGCCGCTGCCGTTTCGCGGATGGTGATACGGGACATGATGAGTTCCTTTCGATTTTGAGGGAGCTGCCTGCCCTTCAGGCGCCGGTCGGGATGGGGTTTTCGACAAGGCTCTGGTTGAAGGTTTCGAACAGGGCGTGCTCGTTGGATCCGGGGTTGTCGCGCATCGCCTTGATGCCATCCACGATCACCTCGGGCGCATCGGTTGCCAGCGCCACCAGCGTCTGCTCGATGAAATCAGGCAGCGGCATCGCACGCGGATCACCGCTCTTGTAGATCAGGTCGGTATCGACCCACGGCGGTGCGATTTCCTGCACCCGCACCCCGGTGCCGCGCAGCTGAAACCGCTGCGACAATGCATAGGAATGCAGTGCTGCCTTGGTCGCTGAATAGATCGCGTTGCTGGCGATCGGCACATAGGCGAGCACGCTGCTGGTATAGAGCACGGTCGCTTCGGCCTTGGTCTTGAGATGCTCGATCAGCGCCGAGGTCACCCGGATCGGCGCGAGCAGGTTGGTGGAGATCAGTTCCTGCGCCAGATCGTCGTCCACCGGCCCGCTTACGTCGTCGAACGGCATGAAGCCTGCGTTGTTGAAGACCACGTTGAGATCGGGGAAGCGGCGGGTCAGTTCGCTCGCTGCGCTCTGGATGCTGTCGAGGCTGGTCACGTCCAACTGGATCGAGGCCATGCCGGGGTTGGCTGCGGTTACCTCGTCAAGCAGCGCGGTGCGGCGGCCAGAGATGATTACCTGATTGCCCAGCTTGTGCAGCGCCTCGGCCAGACCACGACCGATGCCGCTGGTGCCGCCGGTGATGAAGATGGTGTTGCCGGTGAGTTTCATGTCGAATGGTCCTTTGATCTCAAGAGGGGGTGGTTGGACGGATCAGGCCGCGACGTGGAAACGCGGGGCGGAATGGGTGGCCGAGAGCTGGGGCCCGAGCGCGGCACGGGCCGCTTCGAAGGCGTTCCACAGTTCGATGTCGCGCAGCGCCGGGATCGTGGCCGTCTCGCCCTGATCAAGACCGGCCAGCGCGGCGTCGACCATGTCCTCGGCGTCCATCACGATCTCGCTCGGCAGATGCTCCACCGGCAGTCCGCCCAGTGCCCAGAAGTCGGTGCGGGTGGCGCCCGGCAGCACGGCCTGCGCGCGAATGCCCTTGTCGGCCAGTTCGTGGTTGAGCGAGGTGGTGAAGGCCTGAACGAAAGCCTTGGTGCCGCCGTAAACCCCGTTGAGCAGTTCCGGGGCGACCGCCACGATCGAGGCGATGTTGATCACCGTGCCGCCGCCGCGCGCCACGAAGCCCGGCACTGCGGCATAGGTCAGCCGCATCAGCGCGGTGACATTGAGCTGCACCATCGCCGCCATCTTCTCGACATCGCTTTCCAGCAGCGTGGTGTGGGTGCCGATGCCGGCGTTGTTGACCACCGCGGTCACGCTGGCATCCTCGCGCAGGATCTTCTCGACGCGGGCAAGATCGACCGCGTCACCGAGGTCGGCGGAGAGCACTTCGACCGAGCGGCCGGTCTTGTCGGAGATTTGTGCGGCCAGCGTCTGCAGCTTGTCCTTGTTGCGGGCAACGAGGATGAGATCGTAACCACGGGCGGCGAGACGGTCGGCGTAGATCGCGCCGATGCCGGTCGATGCGCCGGTGATGAGAGCGGTTCCCTTGGTTGTCGGGGTCATGGTCGTGGTCCTTTCCAGTTTCGGGGAGAGCGTCATCGCTCTCGACACGACCCTTATGGACGCGAACGGCGATGGCTGATATGACGTATAAACTACGTTTTCAGGACATTCCCGTTTGGAGGCCGCATGCCGCATGTTTCCATGGTGCTGACCCCCGGCTTCCAGTTCTTGGCTTTGGGCGTCCAAGCCGCGTTCGAACTCGCCAACGCCGTGACCGGTGAGGCTTACTACAGCTTGTCTATCGCGTCGGTCGAAGGCGGGCCGGTCACATCCTCCAGCGGCTTTGCCGTTCCCACCGTGCCGCTCGCGGACGTCGGGCAGGTCGACACCCTGCTGCTGCTCGCAGGGCTCCTGCCGCCGCCCCGGCAGGACGAAGCGACACTCGACACGCTGCGGATCATGGCGCGCCAATCACGCCGGGTGGCAGGGCTGTGCACCGGCGCTTTCCTCCTCGGGCAGATGGGTCTGCTCGATGGCCGCCGCGCCACCACCCACTGGTCCTACGCCCGCCAGATGCGCGAGGATTTCCCCGACGTGCGCGTCGAGGACGATCGCATCTTCATCAATGAGGGGGCGGTGTGGACTTCCGCCGGCCTCACCGCCGGGCTCGATCTCGCGGTCGCCCTGATCGAGAAGGATCTTGGTCGAGACGTGGCCGGCGCGATTGCACGCCGCCTCGTCATGCACCACCGCCGCGCCGGCGGGCAGTCGCAGCACTCCGAATTGCTCGAACTGGCCCCCAGCAGCGACCGCATCCAGAAGGCGGTGATCTTCGCCAAGGCCCACCTCGCCAATCCGCTTACGGTGGAGGAACTGGCCGAGGTCGCCGCCCTCTCCCCTCGCCAGTTCGCCCGCGCCTTTCGCGCCGAAACCGGCCAGACTCCGGCCAAGGCGGTCGAGCAGATGCGGCTGGAGGCCGCGCGGCTGATGATCGAGGAAACCCGCCACCCGATGGACCAGATCGCGCGCGAGGCTGGCTTCGTCGACATCCGCCGCATGCGCGAGGCATTTATGCGCCAGTATGGCCAGCCACCGCAGACTTTGCGAAGGCTTGCCAAAGCGCTGTAGTCTCCAAATATGTCTCGGATGCTAATAAGTCGGCGCTTGCCTGGTCCACAAAGATTGAATAGAACATAGGCAGCTTTTGGGTAAAGCTGTCATTCCGTTGTCTGTTGCATTACGGTCAGTTCTGGTCGGAAACAGCCACGAAGCGACGTTCACCGATGGCAGCTGCGGCGGCGAATGAGATGCCTCAGAAGGTCTTCTTTGGACCGTGCTATGCCGATCAAATCATTAGGTATCTGGACGCTGGCAAATGAGCTTGGACCCGAATGACGGGATGGTTCGAGTCTTTTCGGTGTCCGGCTGCTCTTTGTCCGAAATACGCCTACAAATTTCGGACAAAGAGCGAAGCCGCCTGTGATAATTATGCAGCCGGTGCGTTCAGCGAGCGCTGGAGCGTTTCGGCGGTCGCGAGGACGGCATCGAAGTCGGGCACTTCGCCGAAGATCATGCCGGCCATAACACCATAGTCGCGGCGAAGGTCGGCGATCATCGCATCGGTCGGCATCAGGGAGAAGCTGCCGGGCTCAGCATGGGCGAGATCGAGGTCGCGGCTGTTGAAAAACATCCGGGCGTGCGCGACGCAATCCCTGCCGAGCTCAGGGTCAGCTATCGCTGAAGCGCCCGTTCCAGCGATCATCAGTTGGTGCACGTCGTAATAATGGCGCGAGACGCGCTGGCCACCCGCACGCAGAACCTGCCGGGCGTCGAACCAGCGGCGCAGGCCATGGAGAATGACGACCTTGTCCCAGAAGGTGCGTTCCGCATCGACGATCGTCACGTTGGCGACTGTCAGATCGAGGACGGGTAGATCGTCGGCGAGATAGGGAACGACGCTATGGCGGGCGTGAGGATCAAGAGCGGATTTCGCCCCGGATTCGATTTTGACGGCTTTGCGGATGTAGCCATCCGACTCGGCGGTCACGCTTGGATACCAGAGGAGGAGGCTCTGTGCGCTTTCATCGTCCTGATCGAGTTCGACCTTCGCACCCGCCATGCCCTCGCCGACTGCACCGACTAGCGTCTCCGATAGCTGGGTGAGCAGGTCTCCGCCTATGAAGGCTTGGCATGCCGCCTTGATGGCGTCGAGCTTTGCCTGTCGCTTCTTACCGGACATCTCCTCCAGCGCCTCGACGCTTGCATCTTGGCCGATGTCTTCACGAAACACAGTGATGTCGATGTCTTCGGAGAAACGCTCAATCAGGCCGAAGCCCTTCGACAGCGACGTGCCCCCTTTGAACAGGAAGCGCGGGCCGTGTGACGCCGGACCGTTGAACAGCGCGTCAAGGGTCCAACAGACCCAGAAATCCTTTTCGATATTCTGGGGCGCTGTGCCGAGCCGCTGCCCGGCGCCGATAAACACATCCTGTCGATCCGTCGGGTCGGCCGCAAGGAACTGGGCGTAAGCGGGATTCATTGTCATGCTTGCTTGGCCTTCAGGCGGTTGTCTGACGCGGTAGTCGGCATCGTATCGCGCAGGATATTCTGCATCCAGAGCGGGAGCGTCAGCATATCGGCCTGGAGGTCGTTAACGATGTCGGCGCCGTGGTCGGGGTGGGAGAAGATGTTGCGCAGACGCTTGGCAATGTCCGGATCGGTATCGCCTCCAGCGTCGTGCAACCAATGCAAGGCCTGAACGACGCGCATCCCTGGGCGCCCAGCCCAATGAAGCCGACTTGGCGCAGTGGTTTTGAAATCGATCTTGAGGTTGCCGAGCGTGATGGGCTTCAACCTTGCGTCGGTGTGGACGACGATACGAGCAGGGACTGCATCGGATAGTCCTAGATCGTTGGCTGCGGTTACGCCATCGACGAGCATACGGGCTTGGTCCCGGCGAGCCAGCGCATCTATGACGCCGCGGGGATCGGGGTGCGTGGGCTTGCCCGTGAGGGGGTTGAGTTTCGGCTTGTCATAGAGGCCGCGGGCAATCCTGCGAGCGTCGCCATTGCGGGTCAGTCGATGGAGTACTTGGTCGACGGCATCGCGAGAGCCGAGATCGAGAAAGTCCTGCGGCGTCCAGACTGAAGGCGCGCCTCCGGAGACCATCCGGCTTGATATGGCACTTTTGAGATCGAGACCCGGCCCGCGCATGGTAATTCCTTTGTCAGAAGCGTGTATACGCAATTCTGACAAACCGCAATTAGTTTGTCAGATACATGATGGGGATTTCTGACAAATTATAAGAGGAACAAGCGGCGTCGGAACGCAGCGCCATGTCGGAACTAGCTGGACGAACGTGGACGTTAATAGACGAACACGGACTCAGAAGAGCTTTCTGCGGGGCAGCCTAAGCGATTGATTTCGCAATCAAATCATAGCCTTGCGAAGTCGCCATAGGCAGCATTAGCATGCTTTCAATTCGTGGAAAAGGCTGGACGGCGATGGACGGGATGATTGTAGTCCTTGCTTGGTCGCCTCACTTCTGATCTTCGGACCTCTTCGACGTTCCAAAGCGATAGGACAACCGACAGCTCTGATCAAAAGCCGGCACTCATCTGTCGCTTGATCAGCATCGTAAGATGAGACCAAATGGTCGACGCTGGCCAAAATCATGGCCGGGCGTAGGTTTCAGCCCGCTGCCGGGCTATGGGGTGGCCGCAACGGACCTAAGCCCGCCCGAACTGGACTCACCATGACGATGACGATCGCCGAATTCTGCCGCACACCGTCAAACAGCGTCACGCGCGAACGGATATTCTTTCACAAGCTTTATTTCGACCTTAAGCTGGCCGCCGCGCGCCGCGGCTATGCACTCACCCTGTTCGAGCCCGAGGTGGATCGAGATTCCTATGATGTCATGCTGGACGATGGCGACACCCAGCGGCGGGTCCAGCTCAAGACCGTGCTGAAAACGGCGAAGACTGCATCCTGGGCCAGCACCAAGCGGTTCATGCGCCTCGAGGAAGTTTATGGCGACAAGCTTGGTCTCGCCCCCAGCGACTGTGGTGTGGGCGGCGGCTTCGTGCTCATCGAGATCGACGACACCGATGACGTCGGAAACGTCAGCTATCTCTATAGCGACTATTACGTGATCCAGGCGCTGGCCGACCACATCGTCAAGGAGAAGACCTCGCGCCGTGCCTACAAGGCGTTCGGCCAGCCCGCCAAGGACCGGGCCGACTTTGCGGACGACATCATGAAGGACCTGCACTGCGGCAGCTCGCGCGATTCGGTTAGCCTGTGCCGCAAGCACTTCCTGCGCGCGCGAGGGCCGGACCAGCTTCTCGCCCTGCTCGGCCTGCACGCGGTCGGCGATGTGCATGTTCCCTGCGACCGCGTGATGATGGCCGTTCAGAAGGGTTTCGCGGTCGACAATGCTGGCGTGCCACTTTCCCATGTCACCGCCGAAGCCCGGGCACTCGCCGAGCTGGCCGGGGAAGAGCTGCTCTCGCTTGTCGACGAACCCCTACTCGTCAACTTCACGCGCTGAAAGGCTGGGGCTACGCCCGCACGGCTTCGCGGGCACGCGCCGCCCTCACATCAAGCCTTCTTTCGGGTGCCAGGTCCGAATACCCGTCAGCTTCCGCGGCGGTGACCCGGCCAGCAAGGCGAGACCGTCGCGGAACAGGGCATAGTCGTAGTCCCCACGCGTGCGTCGGCCGACTGATTCCGCGCCGCCAGCGGCAAAGCCAACAAGATCGTTCACCGGCAATTCCAGGGTTTCGGGTCGTTCCCGCGGGCCGAAGCGGATCATGCCGGTCAATGCGTCGAGAAACGCGGTGCCGGC
>CAJYHD010000629.1 GCA_913773715.1 uncultured Sphingobium sp. | reverse complement strand
GTCGCGCGCGAATACAATCCTAACGCATCGATTCCCAGCATTCGCCCAAGAATCAGGTGGGACATGTGGTGTACAAACTGACCAGCCCCCGACACCGTTACCATCCGCAGCCCGAACTTCGCCATTGGGCCGATGTTGCGGATGGAAAAGGACGGGCGCAGATCGCCCGGGCTGATGAAGAGATAGAGGACGATGGTAGCGGCGAGGCCGCTCACCGCGCCGATCGCAGGACCGGTGGAACGTGCGCCAGCGAGGATCACAGCGATGGCAACCCCGTTATTGATCGTCACGGAGGCGACCGCCACCATAGCCGCCGCCTTGAAGCGCATATTACGCTGGAGCATTGCGGCTGGCCTAAAGGCCAGGATGTTGAGCAACGGCATGATCGCCAAGATGCGCACAACCGCCCCCGCCCGTTCATCGCCTAGCAGTGGACCGGCGTAGAAACTGACTGCTAGCAATGCGGCGGACAAGGTAGTGAACAGGATGGCGTTGATCGTGGTCGCTGTGGCGATCATCTGGCGGGTTAGCTCGACCTCCCGCACGATGAATGCGTCGGCACCCGACGCCACGAACACCGCCAGAATTCCCGTCGTTGCCAGCGCAATAGAATTGAGCCCGAACTCGTAAGGCGTCAGCAGCCGGCTAACGATCACTGAGCCGCCGAAACCCACGATCGCGACAATAAACTGGCCCAGAAACGCCCATACGACCGAACGACGCAACGACATGACGGCTACCGTGTGCTCCCTCGACAGTGCTATGCGAAGCCAGCCCGCCGCTCGGCTCTGCCTTAGACTACGCTGTGGGGCGGCGGGTGGCCCATACGTCGCAGTGTGTCCAGCACATCTTGGTCGGGATAGATGCCGCGGTGCTTGCCAAGCAGCGCTCGCTTAAGAAACGGGAAGCCGGCCGCAACCAAAGGCAAGGCCGCGAACAGACTGGGATCGGCGCATTCGTCGGGGTCGGCATACCAGGCCGCGCCTACCGACATCGAGCGCGCCGCAACCGCGGCAAGGCGCATCTCTTGGCGAAGTAGAACCGTAGCGAAATCGTCGAACGCGCGCCCGGGCGGGAAGACGGAGCGCAACGCTTTTGCCCGTTCGGGGTCGAGCGCGCGTAGGATGAAGGCGTAGGACTGGATATGGTTTCCGCCTGCACCTGCCGCGGTGAAGCCGCTGAGATCCCAGTGCGCCGCCTGCCATAGTGCCTCAATTGGCCCAAAAGGCCCAAATACTGAATCGTTGAGCAGCAATAGATCCGCTCCCGGACTGTCGGCCGCCACTTCTGAGATCGCGAGTGCGTAGGCGGAGAAGTCGAACCCGCCCAGCCCCTTCCAGTAGAGCGCGTCCGCAAGCGCGTGGAGCTCCGCGGGCACCGCCTCTGGCGCAGGCGTGGCGCAGATCACTATCAGCCCGGCGTTCTGCATTTCGCGCAATCGGCGAAGTGTAAAACGATGCGCCTCGGTCAGCCCACCCGACGGCATGTAGATGAAATAGGCAACCCAGCGAGTGCGCGGCGACACCGGCCGGAATGCCCGGATGGGCGGCGCCGCAACGTCGGCGGACCGGGTTCGCCAACGTCCCAAAATTGCAGCCGGGCTCGGCTGCGGACGCCGGAAGGTCCAGTCGCGAATAAGGCTTTCGACGCCGACTAGACCTGTTGGTAGCCGTGGCAGACCTAGCAGGCGCTTAGCAGCAGGGCGCCAGCTGCTCGACAAGATCACGCGCGGCAGCAGAAGACGTCTAGCCGCGAGTAGAAGCCGTCCGTCATTCGGCCAACAAATGGCGCCACTGGGCCGTGCGCACTAGCGACGCCGCGGCGAAAGGTCGCTTTAGCGACAAGGTTCGGCATATCGATCAACGCTGCTCCTTATTCCGCGTGCTGCGATATTTAAAACGCCGGATGACGAGAGTGTAGTCGTCTGGGGTATTGCAATAGGACATCGTTCACGCCCTCAACATCGATCCTGGGGAAGTCAACCAACAGCCGACGCGCTAGCCGCGCTGGCGCATTGCCCCCCCCTACGTGGCAGAGGAGGCCAATATCGTCCGACCAAGAGCTTGAGCGGACAGGATAGGCCCGCCAATCAGGGCCGGAATCGCGTGCGCCGTCGATTCACAACAGACACGCTCTAGGCAACGGGCATCGCGTTTCTGGCTGCATGAACATAGTCAACGATCTTGGGCTCTGGACGATATTCCGGCACCAGCCGGCACAACAGCTTCCGCGCGCCGACGACGTCATTCCTGGCGATGTCGTCGACCAGCGCATCGATCGCCGTCATCAGTTCCGTCAGTGGGAGGTACGGCTCGACCGCCTTCATGATGCGGGGATGCGTAGTCGGCAGCGGGTTGTTGCCAATCAGCAGTTCCTCGTACAGCTTCTCCCCCGGCCGCAATCCTACGGTCTCAATCTCGATATCGCCATGAGGATTGTCCTCGTCACGCACAGATAGGCCGGAAAGCTTGATCAGATTGCGCGCAAGTTCATAAATCTGCACGGGCTCACCCATATCAAGAACGAACACTTCGCCCCCCTTGGCCATCATGCCGGCATGAATCACCAATCGAGCGGCTTCGGGGATGGTCATGAAGTAGCGGGTGATATCACGGTGGGTAATGGTGATCGGCCCCCCCATGCGGATCTGCTCGCGAAACAGCGGCACGACCGATCCACTGGATCCCAGCACGTTGCCGAAGCGAACCATTGACAGGCAGGTGGACGAGGTTTCTGCCGCCATTGCTTGCAGACAGAGTTCGGCCAGCCGCTTGCTTGCCCCCATTACGTTGGTCGGCCGCACGGCTTTATCGGTGCTGACCAGCACGAATTCGCGAACCTCGTGCCGGATTGACAAATTGGCCGTCAGCATGGTGCCGACGACGTTGTTCCGCAGTCCTTCAAGCAGATTGTGCTCGACCAGTGGCACGTGCTTGTAGGCTGCGGCGTGGAACACCATCGCTGGTCGCCACGTAGCAAAAATCTCCTCCATTCGCACCGTATCGGTCACCGACGCCAACAACGGGATGAGCTCCACCCCACCGTGTTCCTGCAGCTGGCGATGGATCGAATAGAGAGCATACTCGCTGGCTTCGACAAGCAACAGCCGTGCTGGGCGTGCCTGAACGAGCTGCCGACAAAGTTCGCTACCGATTGAGCCTCCCGCCCCCGTCACCATGACGGTATGGTCGGCCACGCGCTCGTTGACGTCCTCGTCGCCGGCCTCGACTGGATCCCGCTGAAGTAGGTCCTCAATCGTCAATTCGCGCAAGTCACTCACTTGGACGCGCCCGTGTGCCAAATCCATGAGTCCCGGCAGCGTGCGAACCGCAACGTCGAAGTGGCGCAGTTCAGCGACAATTTCGCTGCGCCGACGGCGCGATACCGATGGAAGCGCCAAAAGGATATCGTCGACCCGCCGACGCTCGACCAGATCCAGCAGTACGCTTGGAGCGAACACCCGCAAGCCCAGCATGACGCTACCCTGCAGTGATCGGTCATCGTCGATGAAGCCCACCACCTTCATCTCGCGGCTCTCCGCGACGGCGCGTGCGAGTTGCCGGCCCGACGATCCCGCACCATAAATCAGAACATGGCGCAGCGACGAGCGGTTTAGCCGCAATTGCAAAGGGTTACCGAGCGCCCATGAGGCGAGCATCCGCGAGAGGCAAATTCCAAGAAAGAGCAGTACGGGTTGGATCAGGCCGACTGTCCGAGGAACGTTGTCAAACGCGTAAGCGGAGACAATCGTCGCGTAGCAGATGCCGTAGCAAAGCGAGGCCCCGGCAATTACTGATAAGATCCGCGCGTCGACGTGTCGGAACACCGTCCGGTATAGACCGGCGGCCGCATAGATCGGCAACGCCAACGCGATAGACAGGCCCACCGCGAGTGACGGCCGACCGACCAGCGATATCCACGCGCCCAGCCGCAGATAATAGGCTAGCCAGACTGCCAGCGCACACAAGGAAATGTCGACGGCGACGACAACGAAACGCTTAGCCGGTCTGGATATCGTCAGGATCGACTTGGGAACGCTCTTGAGCGCCATCTTTACTCCACTCGCCTTGCAGAAGGCTTTCCTTGCTCGCGCAAGACTCTAACTTTTGTAACCGGTGGCCTCGTAGCCGAAAGCGGGACACATCGGAAGAGCGTAGCCCATGCGTCGCCGCTGTTCCGGCTAGGGCCCTTGATCTGACAACGTGTTTTGCTAGGGAACGACAGCCATTCGCGGCATGTCTCTCACGCGAGCGTCGTTCGCCCTCCTCGCCAGGAAACCCATGTTCGAAGACAAGATATTGCTTATTACCGGCGGCACCGGCTCGTTTGGTTCGACGGTGCTGCGCCGGTTCATCGACGAGCCGTTCGCCGAGATTCGGATTTTCAGCCGCGATGAGAAAAAGCAGGAGGATCAGCGCCTACACTACCGCGACCCGCGGTTGCGCTACTACATTGGCGATGTCCGCGATCCGCGCGCCGTGGCAAACGCGGTAAAGGGGGTCGACTATATCTTCCATGCCGCGGCACTCAAGCAGGTGCCGTCATGCGAATTTCACCCTATGGAAGCGGTGAAGACGAACATTATCGGCACCGATAATGTGCTGGAGGCAGCGATCGCCGCCGAGGTATCGCGCGTGGTGTGCCTTTCCACTGATAAGGCCGTGTACCCGATCAACGCCATGGGCATTTCTAAGGCGCTGATGGAGAAGGTTATGGTGGCCAAATCCCGCCTAGCGCTGAACTCTCGCACAGTGATTACCGGTACTCGGTACGGCAACGTTCTGGCCTCACGCGGGTCGGTTATCCCGTTGTTCGTTGAGCAGGTCCGCAAACAGCTTCCGCTTACGATCACCGATCCAACCATGACCCGCTTCGTCATGACGCTGGGAGAAGCGGTGGATCTCGTCCTCTACGCGTTCGAGCACGGCGAGAATGGTGATCTCTTTGTCCAAAAGGCGCCTGCTGCGACGATCGAAACGCTCGCTCATTCAGTTCTGGACGTTCTCGGCAAGCCTGATCATCCAATAAAGGTGATTGGTACCCGACACGGCGAGAAGCTATACGAGACGCTCCTCAGCCGAGAGGAAATGGCAATTGCCGAGGATCGGGGCGATTACTATCGCGTTCCCCCCGACAATCGCGACCTCAATTACGCGGTGTTCGTTGAAGAAGGAGAGCGCAGTATCTCCGAGGCCGAGGATTTCAATTCGCATAACGCCGATCGCTTGGACGTCCCGGCAATGGCCGCGATCCTTCGCAAGCTGGA
>CAJYHD010000628.1 GCA_913773715.1 uncultured Sphingobium sp. | reverse complement strand
CCATCAGCGCCGTCGCGGTGATGGGCCCGATCCCGGGAATGGTCATCAGCCTTCGCGCCGTCTCCTCTTTGCGGGCGCGCTGGGCGATCTCGTTGTCGATAGCGGCAATGCGCTCGTCGAGATCGCCAGGAGGTCGAGCATGACGCGGAACATCAAGAGCGCCGCTGGAGGCAACGAGGCTCCCATCTCGTCCTCGAGAAGATCGCCGAGCATCGAGACGTAGGCAGGCCCCTTTGGTGCGACCCAGCCGTACTCGGTCAGGTGTCCCCGGATGGCATTGATGAGCTGGGTGCGCTGGCGAACCAGAAGATCGCGGGTTCGGAACACGAGCGCTGACGCCTGCTGCTCCTCACTCTTCACAGCTACAAAGCGCATGGCCGGACGCTGGGCCGCCTCGCAGATCGCCTCGGCATCCACCGCATCGTTCGGCGGGACAACGATTCACTGGATCGTTGTCTGATCCGCCTCACTGAGCCGCTTCACGAACGGCTTCACGTAGGCTGGCGGGATCAGCCGAACCTCATGGCCCAGCGCCGTCAGCTCGCGGGCCCAATGATCGGCTCCGCCGCACGCTTCCAATGCCACGGTGCAGCGCGGCTGCACGGCAAAAAAGGCGAGCAGTTTGGCCCGTGTCAGACGCTTCGAGAACGCGACCTGGCCGCGCTCGTCGGCGCCATGGGCGTGGAACACGGTCTTCGCGATATCCAGGCCATTTGTGGTAACCTCAGACACGGACGCCTCCTGTGAATGAGTTGAAACACCCATTCTTGCACAACGATGCCGTCGGGGGCGTCCACCCCATTACCCATCTCAGTTGATCGGCGGCGAGAAAGCGGACGTCCGGAAGCGGTCGATCCGTCTTCGGCTCCTAGCGGATCACGACAACATCGACCCCGATGTCTTGGGCGACTTCCGCCCAAGCTTTGTCTGCAGTGACCGCAGGGAGCCCGAGCTTCTTCGCGAGCACCAAGCAGGCGCGATCCCCAGGCGACAGACCAAGCCGAGCGGTGAGCGCCCGCATCGTACCCGCTGCAAGGGCAAGGTCTTTGTCCAATGGGCGTGTGTCGAAGCGCAAGGCTTCGATCAGGCTGGGGACGACATCAGCCGGCACGCCCTTGTCGATCGCCTTGGAAGCGACCTCCTGCAGATTGATCGCCGAGATCACCGCATCGCGCATCCAGCGCCGCGCTTCGGCAGCTCCCACTTCCTCGTGGAGATCCGCGAACACGGCCGAGGTGTCGACCACGCAACTCGGCATGGTCAGTTTTCCCCGGGTGAGGTCGTAGTTCCACTCTCGGCCGCACTTTCCGCGCGTCGATCGGCGATGACCTCATCGGCGATCGACGTACCTGGCGGGACATATTGTCGAAACAGGGCACGAGCGCGATCAAGAGCAGCATCGGGCGTCGACAGACGTACCTCACCCTCGATCAGCTCCGCCATCACCTGACCGCCCTTTTCAACGCCGAGCGAAGCGCGCAGCGAAGCTGGAAGCACCAATCGTCCATTCGGCAGAACATTGACCCTTATCATCGCGCTACCTCTTGAACGTCGTAAGGTAGTCTTTTAGCTGATGGTCACGAACGGAGAAAGAGTCATATCGCGCGACACACGGCGAAGCCGATCTCATGACCAATCGCAGCGGTCTGACGACCAAGATGCGCGTCAAACCGGTATACCGCTACGGGACAGTCGCCTGGAACGCCGCCAACCGTACCATTGAAATAGCCCCCGAATGCCCCGGACATGATCTCCCACTCCCGCAAGGGTTAGGAGTAGTGTTGTGTCTATGACTGGTTCTTATCCGAAGGCAGAGGTTCTGCCGGGTCCCGAGCGTCGTCGATCGTGGTAGACGGCCGAGAAGCTGTCGATCGTCCAGGAGACCTACGAGGCGGATGTGACGGTGAGCCTGGTGGCGCGTCGTCATGGCGTTGCGCCCAACCAGCTTTTCCGCTGGCGCAAGCTGGCTTCGCAAGGCGCGTTGGTCGCCACGCGGGCACAGGAGGAGGTCGTGGCGGCGTCGGAGTATCGCGCTCTCCAGGCGCAGGTTCGCGAGTTGCACCGCCTGTTGGGCAAGAAGACGCTGGAGACCGAGATTCTCAAAGAGGCCCTCGAGGTCGCCGCAGGCCCAAAAAACGTATGGCTCGCCCCGTCTGCAAGCGACTTCTTTCCGGCTTTTCAGTCTGCGCCAACGTATCCGGTCTCGGGGCTATGATGATCCCCAGCCAAGATGGAGCTTTCGCGCGCACCGATCCTCATAAACACAACGGCGTCGAGCGCCATTTTTTTGGTCAGGATGTCGGCACGCCGTTCAACTGTCAGGCCATCTTTCCAGTCCACCCACAAACATCTGCGACCTGAAGGTCTCCTTCCGGTCGAACTGCAATTATCCAGCCGACGGCGACGTCGCCAATTCAAAGGGACGACCGCTTCTCAGAACCGCCCAGATGATCCGCGCCATTTTCGCCGCCAGCGCGACGACAGCCGTGTTCATGTGCGTTCGTGACAGGAGGCCGCGAAGCCACTCGCCGAGCAGGGTCTTTCCCTTGGCCAGGGACGGCAAAGCCGCCCGTGCTCCGTGGATCAGCATCCTGCGAAGGTAGCTGTTGCCGCGCTTGCTGATGCCAAGAAGCTTCGGCTTGCCGCCGGTCGTCATCTGCCGGGGCACAAGGCCGAGCCAGGCGGCAAGATCGCGTCCGCGCTCGAACGTTTCGGCCTTGCCGACGGAGGCCACGAAAGCGGTCGCGTTCAACGGACCGATGCCGGGGATCGTCGAGAGCAGCTTCATCGAAGCATCCGCTCGGGCGAGTTCGGCGAACTCCCCGTCGAAGGCGCGGATCCGGGCGTCGAGAGCGCGCCATTCGGCCCTCATGTCTTCGATCCGGATCCGGATCCGGCGGCCGACCGCCATGTCGCCGGCGAGAAGCTGGTCCAAACCCAGCTCGAGCTTGCGCCGACCCTTGGCCATCACGATCCCCCGCTCGAGAAGGATAGCCCGAAGCTGATTGATCAGCGTCGTCCGCTCTCCGACCAAGCGATCCCGAGCTCGGTGCAGGCTCTGCATGTCGAGTTGCTCGTCGCTCTTCAGATCAACGAAGCGCATCGTCGGGCGGGTTGCTGCCTCCGCGATCGCCTCGGCGTCCCGGTCGTCGTTCTTCTGGGCCTTCACGTAGGGGCGAACGTACTCCGGCGACATCAGCCGGACATCGTGCCCCTGATCGCGAAGGTGGCGGCCAAGATGATGGGCGCCGCAGCACGCTTCCATCGCCACGATGCACGAGGGCATTCCCGCCGCCAGTTTCAACACGCTGTCCCGACGCATCCGGCGCCGAAGCAGAACCTTGCCAGTTCCGTCCATTCCAACGACGCTGCAAACATCCTTGCCCAGATCAATGCCTAGAACTTTGATCTCATTCATCGGATCGCCTCCGTGCCATTCTCAACCGACGCCAATCATGCGCCGAGGGAAAGGGGCGAGCCATTCCATAAGCACTGTTGCGCTCGCTGTGGTGGCCGAAGGACGGTTCGCGATGAGCGCCGTCTGCACGGTGCTCGACGTCGCACGGTCGAACATTGCCAAGAGGATTGCCGGACGTTCTCGCAAGCCTCTGGGCCGTCCACCGCAGCCGGACGACGAACTGGTCGCCGCGATCAAGGCAGTCATCGCCGACATGCCGACCTATGGCTACCCTTGGCCGGCAGGCGATTGCTTGCAATCGCTGAAAGGCGGCGGGTCCACGCCATCCTCTGCCGCAAGGCTCGGGTCGCCGGGAAGCCGCTGCCCAACCACAAGCGCGTCTACCGGGTGATGAAGGCCCACGGCCTCCTTCTCCAGCGTCATGCCGGCGATCCCGACGCACGGCGCCACGACGGGCGCGTCGCCGTGGACCGCTCAAATCTGCGCTGGTGCTCGGACGGCTTCGAGATCGGCTGCGACAACGGCGAGAAGGTCCGCGTGGCCTTCGCGCTGGACTGTTGTGACCGCGAGCAGATCGGCTTCGTCGCCACCACCGAGGGCATCAAGGGCGAGGATGTCCAGGACCTTATGCTGCTGGCCGTCGAGGCCCGCTTCGGGCGGGTGAACCGCCTGCCGCAAACGATTGAATGGCTCAGCGACAATGGTTCTGGCTATATTGCCGGCGAGACCAAGCGTTTGGCACGTGACATCGGGCTGGAACCCAGAACCACGCCCGTGCAGAGCCCGCAATCCAACGGCATGGCCGAGGCCTTCGTGCGCACCATCAAACGCGACTACGTCCGCGTCTCGTCCCTTCCGGACGCTCGAACCGTCATCGACACGCTGCCGGTCTGGTTCGAGCACTACAATACCGTTCACCCGCACAAGGCGCTCGGCTATCTCTCACCGCGCGAGTTCATCGCGTCCCGACAATCCATCTGATCCTGTCCGATCATTCGGGGGCAACAACACTGCGGCCGTTCTTTCCGAAGAGCCACGGCAAGCCTCGAGTGGATGACCGGCGGGTGCTGATCGGCGATTGGCCTGCCCCCATTAGGTGACCCGGTTCAAATCTAATGCATGGTGGGCTTGCCGGCGACGTTTGAGATGGCCGGCGAAGCGGGTTGGGGTGGCGCAGCCGGCCACGGCACGACGGCTGGTACCGGC
>CAJYHD010000627.1 GCA_913773715.1 uncultured Sphingobium sp. | reverse complement strand
GCGAGCTATCCCCCTCCAGCGTCAGGCTGGTCACGGGGCGGAAGTCGCGAACCTCGCGGGAGCGGGCGACGATCTGAAGGGCAGGCACCTCGGCTGCAAATAGGGCATTGAGATGCGCGCCGATCGGGCCGGCCAACAGATAGGGCAGGTCGCTGGTAGTCATTGCCGCTGCTCGCTCGAATACGGCGCCGGGCGAGAGATACTGCGCGCGCTCACCGCGGGCGATCAGGAGGCCGCGGGTGAGGTCGATCAGGGTCGCACCCATGAACTCACGGCTTTCCGCTGCCGGTGCCGTACCCGTGAGACGTGCCTGCACCGCGCCAGCCATGCGCAGTCGAAGCGCCTCCGGCGATCCCCGGTGCGGGTGATCGCGAGGGGAGGTCTGGCTGTTGTCGATCGCAGGCGGGTTGTGGCGGGCAGCGTAGGCCTCCGTGATGCGCTGGGTAAGCCGGGCCTCGGTCAGCGGCGCCGTGGCGTGTTCGCGCAGCAGCGACAGCTCTTCGCCGTCATCGAGCGCTGCCGTGCCGCAAGCCTCGCTGATGCGACGCGCACTTACGAAGCGGCCAGCTGTCGTTGCGGGCGGGGTCGTGTCGGTCGTGGTAGTCGTGTCGGTCATGGTTGGCTCCGATCGGATTTGACAGCCGGCATCGGCCGGCACGGTGACAGCGGAAATTTCATTGGGCTCCCAGTCGATCGCCGTCATGGTGGTGGTCTGGCCGGGCTGTTCGATGCGTTCGAACACGAACACAGTGTAGCCGACACTCACATTGCGGACGTGGCCGGCCCTGATCTTGGCAACGGTATCGGCAACATCGGCGGTGTCAGCGAGGCGGACTCGGCAAACGCCCTTGCCGCCTTCCAGCCGCGCCGATCCCGGCACGACTGACCCCAGCACCGCGCTGATGCGGCCGGTCTGGTGACTGTCGAGAAATGGCGCGCCCGCATTGAGGCGGCCGAGCCGAACAGCTTGCGGCGTGGTGGCGAGGATCTCCGAATAATATTCGCCATCGTACCAGACCTGCCGCACGACGGCTGCGCCAGTAGTCCACACCAGCTCTATCGAGCCGTCATTGGGGTTGTAGCTGGTCGGCTCGAAAGCCGCTGCACGGCGCTGGGCAACAGGTGCAGGGGGTGCGATGCGGGTCGAGGTCATCCCCATTCTATTACGTGCCCGCACTGGCCGTTTCGCCGGACTTATCCGGACATTTGCGGACACGGTTCCCGCTCAACTCGCATGGTGCCGGTCAGCTCGATTACATCATCCCATCGGTAGCGGATTCGGCCACCCGGCGTTCGCTCATGCGAAACCTTTCCAGCCAGCCGCCACCGCCTCAGCGTACGAGGGTTTACTCGCAGCATGGCGGCGACCTGATCCTCTGTGAATAGCGGGTCTGCCATGGTTGCGGCCCTACTGGACCGTTGGGTGAAGCGCCTTACCCTGCCAGTCGGCAAGTTGCGGCTCTACCAGCCCCATCAGGTAGGGAGTGGCCATCTCGCGTCCGACTTCGCGTTCGATCACCACAAACACGGCCGTTAGCAAAGCGGCGGCCTGTTCGACGGTGTTCGGAGTGAGGATGTGTGCGTGCTTCAACATGTCTTGTGCCAGACGGGCCGCTCGAATGGAAACAGCCGCCATGCGTCGGTCGTCGTCAGTCATCTTCATTCTCCGTTGATTGGATCGTGCCGGTAAGGACTGCGGCACTGGCCACCGGCATCGCGCTGGCCAGCATTGTCAGACCTAGTTCCTTGATTGCGCGACGGCGTTCGTCCTCGTTGACTGCACGAGCAGCCTTTAAGCCGCGCACGAAAGCCTCAGCCTCTTCAATATCGATCCGGTAGCTGCGGCCTTTCCGGCCTGCTTCGACGATCGGAAAATCGGGGTGGCGGAACATCAGCCGGCGCAGCGTCGGTTCAGATGGCATGCCGGGGCGGCGGGCCAAGTCGGTCAGGGTGCCGATCATAAGAACCCCAAGAGGAAGGGGAACAGAAACGTCTCGGAAAACACCGGACATTTTTGAGCGCCGCGCCTTTGCCCCCCGTATAGCGACCTTTTCTCAGGAAGGACCCAAGGGGCGGGGGTGCCAATTGGCGGATGGCGCGTTGCGATCCTTGCGGAATTGGGCTGATCCTTGCGCGACCCTTGCGGGCGGCTCGAATGGAGAATGGCGGTTTTCCGCCGTTTGCAGTCTGCGACTGCAAGGGTTGGAAGGATTGCAAGGGTTATGGGGTATCCTACGCACATGCGCAGACGCGCATGTGCGCGCGCATGCATGTGAGACAGGGGTGCGCAGAACCGTTGCAACCCTTCCAAACCCGCAGAAAACTGCGGTTTGATGCTTGCATAAACCCTTGCGGAACCCTTGCGTCGATCCTTGCAAAGATGCTGACTATGGTACGTCATGGAGATCGTCCGAGGGGAATGGGGAGTGATAATCGGACGCAAACCGGCCGGCGCCGTCGCGATCGCCATCGTCGAAGTCGGCAGGGTCGCGGACCATTTTCAGGTCCAGCCACCACATGCCGTTGCTTTCTTTCCGGCGGTGCCCGCGATCGAGCATGGCCGTGCTGAAGCCCTTCTGTGACCATTCGCGCTCGCCGGCTGCGGTCGCCCATGCCTTGAACAGCGCGTACAACTGCGAGGAGCGCGCGCGTTCGCCTCGCTCCTCGACCGTACAGGCCGCCAGGAACAGCCCGAGAGGATCGCTGGCCTCCCGATAGTCTGCCGTCGCACCCCGCACGCTGGCGGGCTCCTGCAAGCCATGGAGGCGCCAGTCGATCAGACCCGCCAGCAGCCGGTTGAGGATGCCGCTCGCCTCGCTGCGCATCTTGGCCACCAACTGGCGGTCCTTTTCTGCGTCGGGGATCTGCACATCCCAGGGCACCAGCAGCACGCGCCGCCAGATGCCATCATCGACGCCGCTGATCGACGGGCGATGATTGCCCGATATCGTCATCTTGAAAGCGGGATGCAGGTCGAACGGATCGCGCATCAGCCGGCGAACCGGCATCGGCTCGCCACCGGTGGCCAGCTTGATAAGGGCTTCCGCGAGTTTGGCGCCCTTCTCCGGTTCCGAGGTGCGCAGCATCCGTACGCCTACCAGCGCCGCCAGGTCGGGCGACGCATCCGAACCCTTCCGCTTGCGACCCTGATCGAGAAACGTCTCGATCGGCACCGTGCCCGAATAGTCGCCTGCAATCGTCGCCCAGGTATCGACCAGCGTGGATTTGCCGTTCGCGCCCTTGCCGTGATGGAACACCAGCTTTTGTTCGGACACGTCGCCGGTCAGAGACAGCCCGCCCCACTGATGGAGGAAGCGGCGCATATCTTCCGCCGGCTGCACGCGGGCGATGAATCGATCATAGATCGGGCAATCGACGCCCGGCCGATACTCGACCGGCATAAGCCGGGTGATGAGGTCCGCAGGATCGTGCGGGCGTATCCGCAACTCCGCCCAAGGAGCGGGGGCGTTCGTGTGATGGACGAGTTCCAGCGTGCCGTTCAGCACGTTGATGAGGAAGGGATTGCGGTCCAGATGCTCCGGCTGCACCGTCAGGCCGGCGCCGGTCAGGTTCTTCGCAATGCCGGCGATGCACGCGAGGCGATTGGCGCTTTCAGACGCGCGCGCCCAGCTGGCGAGCTTGTCCGACAGCAGCACCTCGCTGCCATCGCGCTTCGTCTCGACCAGTTCATCCAGCGCATCTGCGTCGCCCAGCTCGCGCCGGCCGCTCTCGCGCATCAGCCGCGCTTCCTCGCGGATCGCGCGCACGGTCTCCTGCACCCAACCGCCGATCAGCGCTTCCGCGCCGTCGTGAATGAAGCGCCGGCCGTCATAGGCCACCCAGCCCCACTTATCGACGTATCGGACCCGATCTCCGAAGCGCGCCGCGAATCGCTCGGCATTGCCAAGGTCCGTCATCGCAAATCGGCAGAGCGACCGGTGGATTTCATCCGCATCAGCGCCACGGAAGGGTTGCAACGATCGGCTGGAATTGGACCGGCCGGATGCCGTTGAGGATAGGCCGCGCGCGCCGACCGTCGACAGGTCGCGCGGCTGCGCCATGCCCGCCGCCCAACCGCTGTCGATCGTCGCTTCGATCGCGCCTTGATCGTCATTGCCTGGGTTGGCGAGAGCGGCCGCCAGAACCGCCATCCGCGAAGGGGCGTCAGCCAAGGCGCCGGCCGCCACCAGCTGGGCGATGGAGAACGCTCCCCGGTTGAGCGCGTCCTGTCGTTTTCCAGATGGCGCCGTCCGGATCGCGGAGCATTCCCCGTCGAGCGCAGCCAATGCGTATTGCGCGGCACCGTCCTGCCCCGTCCCCCGCTTGATCTGACCACGGGAGGTTGCAGCCTTGCGGCTTTGCAGGACCGCAACCAGCACGTCAGGCGCCGGAACGATCACGGCATCGGCATTGTCCCGCAACCAGCGATACCGCCGGCCGTCAGCCATGCGGCTGGGCGGCGCAATGACATAGCCGCCGGCACC
>CAJYHD010000626.1 GCA_913773715.1 uncultured Sphingobium sp. | reverse complement strand
CGATCGCATCGGCGACCGACGGACTGTCGGCAATGCCCTCACCCGGCGCCATCTTCTCGTTGATCGCGAGCGAACGATGGGTCGACGCGATCAGCGTGGTGCGATCGGGCGTCACGATGCCGCGCAGCAGCGACCGGCCCGCCTCCATGAATTCGGACGCCATCACGACATCGACGTCGCCCGGCGTCGGCATCTGCGACAGGATCGGCTTCTGGCCGTCCTGCGCGCGCATCATCTCGACATAATAAATGGTTGCGCCGGTCCGCTGCGCCACGCCGGGAACGGAGGTGGACTGCGCCACCCAGCCCGCATTCTCAGCCAGTTTGACGATCCATCCGGTCAGGACGCCGCCGCCCTGCCCGCCCATTGCCACGATGGCGATGGAGATCGGACGTTCGGTCGCGTCGCCGGCCGGAGCGAGCGGCAGCTTCAAAGCCTCGGCCAACATCACGCCACCCCCGTCGCGACGCGTCGGCTGCTGCGCCGAGCTTGCAGGAAACCAATGACACCCATGGACAGCTTCGCCTTGAACCGGTCCCAGCCGGTCGGATTGTGAATTACTTCGGCGCGGTAGAAGGACGGACAGAGCGCCGCCGCCTCCGACACCTCGCCGCAATTACCGCATGCGACGCAGCTATTGTCGATCGAGGCGACCGGATCGTCACGCAGCGGATCGTCCAGTTGCTTGACCGACAGCGAAGGACAACCCGACAGGCGGATGCAGGCATGGTCGCCCGTGCAAACATCCTCGTCTACGCCGAAACGTTCCTTCACCGTCCGCTTGCCGTCCTTGATCCGTTTGGCCACCTGCGGCTTTACGCGGCGCTGCTTGTTGAGCATGCATTCGGAAGAGGCGATGATGATCTTCGGCCCCTCCGCTTCGGTAGTCAGCGCTTCCTTCAGCGTGTCACGCATCTTCGCCACGTCATAGGTGCGATCGACCTCGCGCACCCACTTCGCGCCGACGCCCTTAACCGCATCGATGATCGGATTGTTGGTGCTGCGGTCCTTGTTGTCCGCGCGCGACGACAGAATGTCCTGCCCACCGGTTGCCGACGAATAGAAATTGTCGACGATCAGGAACACGCCGTCATGCTTGTTATAGACCGCGTTGCCGATGCCGCTGGTCAGGCCATTGTGCCAGAAACCGCCATCGCCCATCACCGCGATCGACCGCTTGTCGCTCTTCTGGCCGAACGCCGACGTGGAGGCCGGACCCAGGCCGAAGCCCATCGTCGTCGCGCCCAGATTGAACGGCGGCAGGATCGAAAAAAGATGGCATCCGATGTCGGCGGACACATGATGTTCGCCCATTTCCTCATGCACCAGCTTCATCGCCGCGAAGATCGGCCGCTCGGGGCAGCCGGTGCAGAGGCCCGGCGGACGCGGCGGCACCACCGACTTGAGCTTTTCGACCTTAGGATCGGCAAGCACCGCCGACGCGTCCGGCACTGGCGGGCGGTTGCCGAGCAGGCGCGGATCATGATCCTCCAGAAACGCCTGCACCCCCTTCATGATGGCCTGCGCGGTATAGTCACCCGCCATCGGCAGCACGTCCTTGCCACGCACCCTGGTGTTGATGTCGCGACGGCGCAGCACGGTGTTGAGCGACTGCTCCAGATATTCCGGCTGCCCCTCCTCGATCATCAGCACCGCATCCTTGCCGGTGGCGAAGTCAGCGATTTCGCTGTCGATCATCGGGTAGGTGACGTTCATCACATAGAGCGGCACCTGCGTGTTGCCATAGGCGTCCGACAGGCCGAGATATTGCAGCGCGCGAATGACATTGTTGTACATGCCCCCTTGCAGGATCAGGCCGACCTTCCCCTCCTGCGGTCCGAAATATTCGTTGAGCTCATGATCGCGCACGAAGTCGATCGCGGCGGGCATGCGACGCCGAATCTTCTCATGCTCATGCTCATAGGCGGCGGGCGGCAGGACGATGCGGCTGAGGTCGCGCTTCGGATTGCGTAACGCATCGGCGAGGGTGAAGGCAGGCTTCACATTGTCCTTGGCGATGAAGCTGCCATGCATATGGCAAGTACGGACGCGGACCTGGAGCATGACCGGCGTGTTCGACGCCTCGGACAGCTGGAAGCCCTTTTCGATCAGATCGACGATCGCGGCGTGATCGGGGCGCGGGTCGAGCAGCCACATCTGCGACTTCATGGCAAAGGCATGGGTGCGCTCCTGCATGATGGAGGAGCCTTCGCCATAATCCTCGCCCACGATCACCATCGCGCCGCCGGTGACGCCGCCCGAGGCCAGATTCGCGAGTGCATCGGACGCGACATTGGTGCCGACCGTCGATTTCCACGCCACCGCACCACGCAGCGGATACATGACCGACGCCGACAGCATCGCCGCCGCAGTCGATTCATTGGCGCTGCTCTGGAAGTTGACGCCCAGTTCGTCGAGCACATCCTTGGCGTCGGACAGCACGTCCATCAGGTGCGAGATGGGCGACCCCTGATAGCCACCGACATAGGACACGCCCGATTGCAGCAGCCCCTTCGTGATCGCGAGAATGGCCTCCCCCTTGAAGACCGTCCCCTCTCCCTGCCGCAGATGCTCGACCTCTTTGGCAAATGACCGTTCCGCCATGACCCTCACCCAATTTGATAATATGCATTTGCATATATTTAGGGTTGAAGCATGTCAATGCCTCCATCCGGATCGCGCACCGCACCGCCGTGATGAAACCCTGCCGGGCAGGTTACACACTGTAACGATACCGTCATCGACGCGACACCGGCGCTGCCCCGGCGCAAGCCCTGACGATCCCGACCCGTTCAAAAGGATCGATACGTGTCCACTTCACTGTCCCGTTTGTTGTCGATCAGCCTCTTCGCCCTCACCACCGCGCTCGCCGCCTCGCCGGCGCTGGCCGACGACGCAACGCCGGCCGGGGCAGCGGACAAGCGCGATCCGGCACAGGCGGACATCATCGTCTTCGGCCGGGGCGAGGACAAGATCGGCGTCGCCACCGCCGCGAGCGAAGGCAGCGTCGCGGGATCGGACCTGCTGGTGCGCCCCCTGCTGCGCGTCGCCGAATTGCTCGAAGCGGTGCCGGGCATGATCGCCGCCCAGCATTCCGGCAGCGGCAAGGCGAACCAATATTTCCTCCGCGGCTTCAACCTCGATCACGGGTCCGACTTCACCACCTATGTCGACGGCGTGCAGATGAACCTGCGCACCCATGGTCATGGGCAGGGCTATCTCGACCTCAACGGCCTGATCCCCGAAGTGGTCGATCGCGAAGATTATCGCAAAGGCCCATAC